>NZ_JAGWCV010000022.1:0-53866 GCF_020657735.1 Clostridioides sp. ZZV15-6383
ATAAGTTTTTTTAATATTTCGTTTTTGTTAAACATAAAAAGTGTGCACCTTCCTTTATATAGTGATATTTAATATTTTAATTATCACCACTTTTTAGAAGAATACACACTTTATTTTAAAGACCCGTTCTTTTTGTTACTCAATTTATATTATTTTTGTTACTCAAATAATTGTTATAAAGACAATTAGATATTTACAACTTATAATTAGTAAAATCGAAATGTAATGAATTTTTATGATAATAACGATATTTTTCTTATTTATTTTATGTTACTTACACTGAATAAAAAATTATTATAAATATTTAAATGAGATTAATAACATGTGAAAAAATTTTATAAATAAGGCATCTGATAAAATAAAAAATAATATTATTAATGATATAATATAATTAAAGTAAAATTTATTTTTTGGAGGCAAAATCATGAGCAAATTGGAAAAAGTAGTAGAATTGTTAGAAGCTAAGGGGCTTGATGCATTATACTTAACAAAAAAGACAAATGTAAATTACATAAGTGGATTTCCTGATGAAGAAGCATATGCAGTGATTTGTAAAGATGGAAATTTTTTAGTTACTGATAGTAGATATATGGAACTTGCAGAAAATGTTTGTGAAGGTTTTGAGATTATAAACTGGCATAATTTTGACAGAAGTGTGGCAAAGGCAGTTAAGAGTGTGTGTGACAAAATAGGTATAAAGAAACTTGGATTTGAAAGAACAAATATAGTATTTGATAAATATGAAGAACTTAAAAATCTAGTTGAAAAAAATGGAGGAGAATTAATACCTACAGAAAATATCATAGAGACACTTAGATATGTGAAGGATAAAGAAGAAATTAAAAATACAAGAAAAGCTTGTGAAATAGCAGATAAGTCACTAGAAGAATTGATTCCACATATAAAAGCTGGTGTTACTGAAATTGAATTAGCTACAAAATTAGAATACTTTATGAAAATGAATGGAGCTCAAAATATAGGATTTGAAACTATATTGATATCAGGAGCAAAAACTTCATTACTTCATGGTAAACCAAGTGATAAGGTTATAGAAAAAGGTGATTTTGTGCTTGTAGATTATGGAGCTATGTATAATGGATATATTTCTGATACAACTAGAACTTTTATAGTTGGAGAAGCATCTGAAAAACAATTAGAAATTTATAATTTAGTTAAGGAAGCACAAGATGTTGGAGTTGAAAACATGAAGATTGGTGTACATGCTACAATTCCAGATATAGAAATAAGAAAGATTGTTAAGAAATATGAAGATTACTATTATCAAGGTATAGGGCATGGTGTTGGTAGAGATGTTCATGAAGAGCCTTTCATTGGTAATTATGGAGATAAGATAATACAAGAAGGTTGTATAATAACAATGGAGCCAGGTATTTATTTTCCAGGATGGGGAGGCGTTAGAATAGAAGATACTGTTTTAATTACAAAAAATGGTCCTGAAAGACTAACTAAATTCCCTAAAAATTTGATGATTTTAGACAAATAATTTTATTTTACAATAATACTTTATATAAAATATTATTGTAATTTTACCATTAAGCCCTATTTACATACTTTGGTAAAAAGGGCTTAAATTTATCAATATTAAAATACCTCTAATACTGTATTTACAGAATATATATCAATATTAATTTTATGAGTACAGGTACAATGAAAAAGTCTGAAACTTTTAAAAGTGTATTATAAAAATATTTAATAAATTGGAGGTAGATTTAAAATGGAAAAAGCAATAGAAAACTTTGAAGATTTAAGTAAGGAATACATTAATGATTATATTGAAAGAGCTAGAAAAGCTCAAAGAGAGTTTGAATGTTATACTCAAGAACAAGTGGATAAAATAGTAAAAATAGTTGGAAAAGTAGTGTATTATAATGCTGAATACTTAGCTAAACTTGCTGTAGAAGAAACTGGAATAACAAAGGTAGCTAAACCAGTTGGAGTAGTAGCGGCAATAACTCCTTGTACAAATCCAATTGTTACGCCTATGAGTAATGCAATGTTTGCACTTAATGGTGAAGCAAATTATCAGTTCTTTACTGAAATATTTAAGATGTACTCTAGAAAAAATCCTAATGGAAAAATTACAAAGTGTACAAAAATTCTAGCAGATGCTCTTGAATGTGACCCTAATTGTGATGTTTATGGAGAATTAGAAAAGTTTTTAAATAAATTAATTTCTAAAAAAGCTTTAAGAGAGTATGTAATGGTAGAAAGTCAGATAGATGAATTTACAGATAGTAAAATAGCCAATCAACAAAGATTACTTGCTAATAATTATGTAGACCTTAGTAGAGAAGAAATAAGAGAGATATTTGCAAATCTTTATTAATACAATTTTTCATTTATATGTATAGCTAACATAAACAATGCTAATTATATTTATGTACAAATAAAAATGAGGGAACTTAAATTTAATTAAAGTTAAGTTCTCTTATTTTTATATGGAGTTAAATATAAGTATATTTTTGATTTAAAATATACTTATATTTAAGTCTATTACTTTATTTGAAATAATTTGTAGAATTTCAAATTCCTTGACAGTAATAAGTAAGTAATTGTATAATCAAACTGCAATATATTAATAATATTAGTGAAAATGAAAGGATATAAACTATGTATAAATCAGAAAATTTTTCCAAAAAATCTGTCTTAATAAATTCATTTTTAAGTAAATTTTTTAAAATAGTTGGATGGGGTTTGGTAGGCTTATTTACGTTATCAGCTCTAGTACTTTCAACTATTTCCATTATAATTGGATGGGCTGTAATACTTCCTATTCAAGTATGTGCAGTGTTTTTAATTATAGGTGGAGTTTGTATTTTTAAGGGTAAGAGATTAGGAGACCAAATTTCTCGTTATAAAAGATATTGTACAATCATAAATAATAGAAATATTATTCCAGTAGAGCTTATTGCAGAAAGTACATCTAAATCATTAAATTTTATAATAAAAGATGTACAAAAGATGATAGACAAAAATTACTTTATAAATACTTATATTGATAAAAGAAATAATCAGATTGTGTTGACAAATGAAGATTTCATTACACCAACATATGAAGATATAGCATACGAAGTTAAAGAAGAAGAGAAAAATGATGAAGCCAGTGAAGTTGATACGATTATAAATAAAGGAATGAATTATCTAGCACAAATAAAAGAAGCTAATAAAAATATTCAGTCAGAATCAATGTGCAATAAAATTGTACAAGTAGAAGATGTTACAAGTAAAATATTTGATGTTGTAAAACATGACCCATCAAAACTTACTCAAATACAAAAATTTATGGACTATTATCTTCCAACTACTTTGAAGCTCTTAAATTCATATCATACATTGGAAGGGCAAGGAATAGATAGAGAAAATATAACAACAACTATGGAAAGTATTGAAAATACAATGAGTACGATTGTAGTAGCTTTTGAAAATCAATTAGACTATTTGTTTGAAGATGAAGCAATTGACATATCTACAGATATTACTGTTTTAGAGAATATGTTAGTTCAAGAGGGATTAACGAGTGGTAAATTTTAACTTTAATAGAAAAAATATTCTGTTATTTTAAAAAAATTAATTAGTCATAAAGTATAAAACTTTGTATTATAATCAGTACTTTATGAATAAAGAGGAGAGAAATATATAATGAATAATCTAGATGATATACCAGTTATGCCAACTTTAACACTTGACCCATTTGGAGAAGAATCAAATACAAGTGATATAAATAATTCTGACTTATTAATGAAAAAGGCTGAAAAAGACCCAGAAGAAGAAAAGCTATCTGAATCTGAACGTAAGATGGTAAAGGAATTTGCAGAAAAGATAGATATTACAAACACAAATATGATTTTACAATATGGAGCTGGTGCCCAAAAAAAGGTAGCAGGTTTTTCTGAAACAGCTTTAAAGAGTGTTAAAACTAGAGATTTAGGAGAAGTTGGAGATATGCTTACAAATCTAGTTACTGATTTGAAAGCATTTTCAGCAGAGGAAAAAGAACAAAGTGGTTTTTTAGGAATTTTTAAAAAGGCAAATAATAAAATTTCAAATTTAAAAACTAAGTATGATAGTGCAGAAGTAAATGTAGACAAAGTGAGTAAAGAACTTCAAAAACATCAAGTTAAAATATTAAAAGATATAGCAATGCTTGATAAGATGTATGAGTTGAATTTAGCT
Organism: Clostridioides sp. ZZV15-6383; assembly: GCF_020657735.1. NCBI lineage: Bacteria > Bacillati > Bacillota > Clostridia > Peptostreptococcales > Peptostreptococcaceae > Clostridioides > Clostridioides sp. ZZV15-6383. Next base: position 4,195 of record NZ_JAGWCV010000022.1, read on the forward strand.
TATTCAAAAGAACTTACTATGTATATTATAGCAGGAAAACAAAAATTAAAAGATATGAAAGAATATGAGATGCCAAAATTAAGAGAAAAAGCCAGTTTGTCTGGTTCAACAGAAGATGCTCAATCTGTAAATGATATGGTTTCACTTTGTGACCGATTTGAAAAGAAGATTCATGACCTAGAATTAACTAGAATGGTATCACTTCAAATGGCTCCACAGATAAGATTGGTTCAAAATAGTAATAATCTAATGGCAGAAAAGATTCAATCAACTATAGTAAATACCATTCCATTATGGAAAAATCAAATAGTACTTGCTCTTGGAATTTCTCACTTAAACCAAGCTATGAAAGCACAGCGTGAGGTTAGTAATATGACAAATGAGCTTTTATTAAAGAATGCAGAAACTTTAAAGATGGGAACAATAGAAACAGCAAAAGAATCAGAAAGAGGAATTGTAGATATAGATACAATTAAGAAAACTAATCAATCTTTAATATCTACTATTGATGAGGTCGTTAAGATACAACATGATGGTAGAATAAAGAGACAAGAGGCAGAAGTTGAATTATCAAAAATAGAAAATGAACTTAAAAGTAAGCTTCTTGAATTTACAGTTAAATAAAAAATTATATAAAATAAAAAAGTGTAGTTGATTTTAAAATCAGCTACACTTTTATTTATATTATAAATTTCTATTATCTTTTAACATTACATCATGAGCTCCACCTTCAACTATACTAGTAGAAGATACAAGTGTAAGCTTAGCATTTTTTTGAAGTTCGGGTATACTAAGTGCTCCACAGTTACACATAGTAGAACGAACTTTACTTAAAGAAAGAGTTACGTTGTCCTTTAAAGAACCAGCATAAGGGACATAAGAGTCAACACCTTCCTCAAAAGAAAGTTTCTTATCTCCACCAAGGTCATATCTTTGCCAGTTTCTAGCACGAGCAGAACCTTCTCCCCAATATTCTTTCATATAACTACCATTTATATTAACTTTGTTAGTTGGACTCTCATCAAAACGAGAGAAGTATCTACCAAGCATTATAAAATCTGCACCCATAGCTAAAGCTAAAGTTATATGATGGTCATAAACGATACCACCATCAGAACAAATTGGGACATAAATACCTGTTTTTTCAAAGTACTCATCTCTAGCTTGAGCAACTTCAATTATAGAAGTAGCTTGTCCACGTCCTATACCTTTTTGTTCACGAGTGATACATATAGAACCACCACCAATACCAACTTTAACGAAGTCAGCACCAGCTTCAGCTAGGTAAAGGAATCCTTCACGGTCAACTACATTTCCAGCTCCAACCTTAACTGTATCACCATATTTTTCACGAATGAAATCAAGAGTTATTTTTTGCCACTCAGAAAAACCTTCTGAAGAATCTATACATAAAACATCAGCACCAGCTTCAACTAAAGCAGGAACACGTTCAGCAAAGTCTCTAGTATTAATACCAGCTCCAACTACATATCTTTTAGAAGAATCTAAAAGTTCAAGTGGATTTTCTTTATGAGAAGAGTAATCTTTACGGAATACCATATACATAAGATTACCATTGTCATCAAGTACAGGAAGAGAATTAAGCTTGTGGTCCCATATAATGTTGTTTGCCTCTTTTAAAGTAACATCCTTGTTAGCATAAACTATGGATGACATAGGAGTCATAAATTCACTAACCTTAGTATCTAAATCCATACGACTTATACGATAATCACGACTTGCAACAATACCTAATAATTTTCCAGTTGAAGTTCCATCTTCAGTAACAGCAACTGTAGAATGTCCAGTTTTTTCTTTTAATTCAAGTATGTCTCTTAATGTGTTATCAGGTTTAATATTTGAATCACTTACAACAAAACCAGCCTTGTGAGATTTAACACGTGCTACCATAGCAGCTTCGTTTTCAATAGTTTGAGAACCATATATAAATGAAATACCACCTTCTTTAGCAAGTGCAATAGCCATCTTGTCATCGGAAACGGATTGCATAATAGCAGAAGTCAAAGGTATATTCATATAAATATCTGCTTCCTCGCCCTTTTTAAATTTAGTAACAGGTGTTTTTAAACTTACATTAGCAGGTATACAGTCAGTAGAAGAGAATCCTGGTACAAGAAGGTATTCACTGAAAGTATGTGATGGTGTATCAAAATAAAACGCCATTTTTTAATCACTCCTTATATTTTTATACTTTTTATAATTGATAGTATTAATTATAACTTATTCCTTAATTTTATTAAAGTATTTTGTCAAATATTGAGATTTTTGAAAAATTTAAACTATTTTAATTGAATTTGTTTAATATATATTGCCTTATAAGGTAAAATTGTATATTAAATAATGTTTAATATTGGATAGTAGCTAATTTGAAATTAATCTTTAAATATCTATTCATTATACATGTAAAACTTTATGTCGATAATATTGTCATAGAGTGTATAAATACCAAAAGTACAAGCAAATTAAGTCTATATTAGTATATCCAAAATTACATCTAATAAATTTATTTAATTGAATTATTGTTGGATTTTCTATTAAATTTAAATATTTTATAAAAATAGATACCTTAAAATACTACATAAATAAAATTAAACAAAAACTAAAGTGACAAATGTCATTATCTAAAGTGACATAGAAACGGTTTCTTAAAGTTGTTACTATAAAATATAAACTCTATAATAAAAGTATAACAAAAGGGAATCATATCGATATAGAATATAATTCAAATGGAGGTAAAATTATGAGCAGTTCTAATCAATCGACAATAAAGACATCTATACAGCGAATAGGAAAATTTTTAAGTGGTATGGTAATGCCAAATATAGGAGCTTTTATAGCATGGGGGCTTATAACAGCCTTATTTATACCAACAGGTTGGATGCCTAATGAAAAATTGAGTACTATAGGAGATCCAATGATAAAATACCTTTTACCACTATTAATAGCCTATACTGGTGGTAAAGCAATAGCAGGGCAACGAGGTGGAGTAATAGGAGCAGCAGCGGCTATGGGAGTAATCGTTGGAGCAGATATACCAATGTTTATTGGAGCAATGATAATGGGACCATTTGCAGGATGGGTAATCAAGAAATTTGATAAATTTGTAGATGGCAAAATACCAACAGGATTTGAAATGTTAGTAAATAACTTTTCAATAGGTATAATAGGTATGCTTCTTGCAATATTAGGATTCTATGCAATTGGACCAGCTATAGTAGCAGGTACAGCTCTTATAGAATCTGGAGTTCAGTTTATAGTTAGCAAAAGTTTATTACCTTTAGTTTCAGCATTTATAGAGCCTGGAAAAGTATTATTCTTAAACAATGCAATAAATCATGGTATATTAGGACCTATAGGTATAGCTGAAGCAAAAGAAGCAGGTAAATCTATAATGTTCTTATTAGAAAGTAATCCTGGACCAGGTTTAGGAGTTTTATTAGCATATTGGATGTTTAGTAGAGGAAGTGTGAAGCAATCAGCACCAGGAGCTGTGATAATACATTTCTTTGGTGGTATTCATGAAATCTACTTCCCATATATTTTAATGAATCCAGTTTTAATATTAGCTACAATGGCAGGTGGAGCAGCAGGAATATTAACTTTCTCAATATTAGGAGCTGGACTTGTAGCAGCACCATCACCAGGAAGTATATTTGCACTTATGGCACTAGCTCCAAAGGGAGGATTACTTCCAGTATTAGCGGGAGTTGCAGTGGCAACAGTTGTATCATTCTTAGTAGCAGCACCATTCGTTAAGAGAGCTTCTGTAAACCAAAGCGAAGAAGATAGTACTTTAGAGGAAGCTAAAGTAAAAATGAGTGATATGAAATCTGCTAGTAAAAATTCTGATAAAAATGTTGAGGAAAAGCAATTTGGAGTAAATGAAATTAAAAAGATTGTATTTGCATGTGATGCAGGAATGGGTTCTAGTGCAATGGGAGCTTCTAGATTTAAAAATAGAATAAAAAACTTAGACTTAAATATAGAAATTACAAATTCATCTGTTGATAATCTTCCAGATGATACGCAAATAGTAGTAACTCATAATACGCTAGTTGAAAGAGTTGCTAAGAATAATTCAAGTGTAGAGATAGTTTCAATAAACAACTTTTTAAATGACCCAAATTTAGATACATTGTTTAAAAGATTAGAATCTAAATAAAAAGTACCACTGATTAGGAGTGGATAATTTGAAAAAAAAGAAGATTACATCTAGACAAAAAAAGATAATATTGATGATAGTAGAAAATTCAAAGAAAAACGTCCCAATAACTATTTCTGAGATTGCAGGAGAGTTGGAGCTAAGTTCAAGAACTGTGCTTAGAGATATGTCTGGAATTGAAAAATGGTTTGATGAAAATGATTTTAATTTTGTAAAAAAACCAGGAGTGGGATTGATTTTAGAAGAAAATGTAGAGAATCAAAACTTTATAGTTGAGTTGTTAGAAGAAGAAAAAATAGAAAAAGAATATAGTAAAGAAGAAAGAAATTTAATTATATTATCAAAGTTACTAGTTTCTAATGAGCCAGTAAAATCTTATTATTTTGCAAAAATATTAAAGGTATCTGAAGGAGTACTGAATAATGATTTTGCTTTAGCAAGTAAATGGCTAGAAAGATTTGGTATTGAGCTTGTTAGAAAACCAGGACTTGGTGTGTACCTAAAAGGTCAAGAAAAAAGTTTTAGAGAGGCATATGTGAACCTTATATATGATTCATTCAATGAAAAAGAAATACTAGATATGGTCAGAAATATAAGTGAGAATATACAGACAGATAAAACAATAGAAATTTTAAGTGAAAATAGACTTTTAAATTTGATGGATAGGTGCATAATAAGAAAAGTTGAAAGTACACTAACAAAGAAGCTTTCAGATTTAGATGTAAATTTAGCTGATAGTGCATATATAGGGCTTGTAGTTCATATTTCATTGGCATTACAGAGGATAAAAAATGGTGAAAATATAACTATGGATAAAGAGTTTCTAAAAGAATTATCTATGACAGAAGAGTTTAAACTAGCCCAAGAAATCGTAAAAGGTATGGAAGTAGATTTTAGTATGGATATACCACTGGATGAGGTTGGATATATAACTATGCACATAAGAGGTGCAAAGCAAAGGTCATCTTCAAATCATAAGGCATTAAACTTAGATGATATAGAAGTAATGGACATTACAAATAAGATGATAGATTTAGCTGAAGATGAATTTAAAATAAGCCTAAAAAATGACGAGAGATTATTTAGAGACCTCGCAAATCACTTAGGACCTTCTATAAATAGGTTGAATATGGGTTTAGAAATAAGAAATCCTCTTTTAGATGAAATAAAAAGCAAGTATTTATATGCTTATGATGGCGTTGAAAAAATTTCTAGAATTATAAAAGATAAGCTAAATATAAATTCAATACCTGAATCTGAAATAGGATATATTGCAATGCACTTTGCATCAGCAATAGAAAAAAATTTAATGATGTATACTAATATAAATATTGTTGTAGCATGTCCCACTGGAATAGGTACTTCAAGATTTCTATCAACTAAGATTGAAAATAAATTTCCTAATCTAAATATACTTGAAACCATATCAGCTATAAATATAGATGAAGATTATTTAAAGGAAAAAGAGGTTGATTTAATTGTATCTACAGTGGAGTTAAATACAGACTTAGATTATATATGTGTAGGTCCATTTATGAGTTTAGATGATGAACAGATAATCAAAGAAAAAATAAAATCTATAGCTCAAAATAAATTAATCAATTTAAATGTAGAAACTGATACTAAAAGTAAAAATAAAGTGCATGAACAGATAACAGAAAGCATGAATATAGGAAAAGATATTCTTCAATTTTTAGAGGAAATTCAATTTGAACAATTTAAAAGTAAAGATTTAAGTGAGCTTATTATGGACTCATCAAAAATATTTGCAAAATCTAGTGAAGATATAATATCTATAAAAGAATCTTTAGAAGAAAGATTAAAAATTTCAATTCCATATGTAGAAGAATCCAAAATTCTATTGTTACATTGTATGAGTGAAAGAATAGATATTATGAAGTTAGCAATAATAAAACTAGATAATGGAATAATGCTAGATTCAAATGAAGAAATCGACAGTGTAGTTTTTATGTTACTTCCTAAAAATTCACCAAGTTATCAAAGACAAATAATGAGTGAAATAAGTGGTTCACTAATAGATAATATAATTTTTACTAAAAAAATAAATAAATTTTCTATAGAAGAGATGTCATTAGAAATAAAAGATATAGTTTTTAATTTTTATACAAACAAATTGAAAACATTTATAGATAAATAAAATTAATATTAAAAAGGAAGGTTGATATTATGAGTAAAGTGTTGAATGAGAATAATATATTTTTAGGATTAGATAGTGTTTCAAAGGAAGAAGCTATAACTTTAGCAGGAAGAAAATTGGTTGAAAATGGATATGTAAAAGAAGAATATATACCATCAATGTTAGAAAGAGAAAAAGTAATGACTACATATATGGGAATGGGTGTTGCTATTCCACATGGTGTAAATGAAGCAAAAAAAGAAATTTTATCTTCAGGAATAGTTATATTACAATTCCCTAATGGTATAGATTTTGATGGGGAAAAAGCATATTTATTAATAGGGATAGCTGGTGTTGGAGATGAACATTTGGAAATACTATCTAATATAGCAGTAGTTTTGGATGATAACTTAACAGAAAGACTAAAAAATTCAAATGACAAACAAGCTTTTATGGAAGCTTTTGCCAACTAATCTTAGGAGGAACTTAACATGAAAAAGGCAATTCAGTTTGGAGCAGGAAATATTGGAAGAGGATTTATTGGAGGTTTGTTAGTTAAATCAGGCTATCATGTAGTATTTGCTGATGTAAACGAAGAGATATTGAACTCAATAAACAAAGATAAAAAATATACTATACACATAAGAGATGTAGAATGTATAGATGAAGTAATTGATAATATAAGTGCAGTTTCATCTATAAAAGAAGAAATAATAGACGAGATTGTAGAGGCTGAAATAATAACTACAGCAGTTGGACCTTTAGTTTTGACTAAAATAGCTTCTACAATTGCAAAAGGTATAAAGACTAGAAGAGAAAAGGGATTAACAAGTAATTTAAATATAATAGCTTGTGAAAATGCAATATATGCAAGTTCTTCTTTAAAAGAAGAAGTAATTAAGTATTTAAATAAGGAAGAAGTAGAATATTTAGAGAATTATGTTGGTTTTCCGAACTGTTCAGTTGATAGAATAGTTCCTCCTGGCAAAAATGAAAATCCTCTTGATGTAACAGTTGAAAATTTTTATGAATGGAATGTTGAGAAGCAAGGATTTAAAGGAGAAATACCAAATATAGTTGGAATGAATTTAGCTGACAATCTTATGGCTTATATAGAACGTAAGTTGTTTACACTAAATACAGGTCATGCTATAACAGCTTATATAGGATATCTAAAAGGTTACAAGACTATAGAAGAAAGTATAAAGGATGAATATATTTGTAATATAGTTAAGAATGCAATGACAGAAAGTGGAGAAGGATTAATTAAAAAATATAATTTTGATTCAAAAGCACACTATAAGTATATTGATAAGATTTTAAATAGATTCAAAAATCCATATCTTAATGATGATGTAGTAAGAGTGGGAAGAGAGCCATTAAGAAAATTAAGTAATAAAGATAGATTGATTAAACCTCTAATGACAGCAAAATCATATGGGCTATCAGTTGACAATTTGATTCTTGGAATAGGTGGAGCACTTCATTATAACAATAGTGAAGATGTCCAAAGTGTAGAATTACAAGAATTAATAAAGTCTGATGGAGTAAAAAAAGCTATTGCTAAGATAGCTAATATAAACGATGATGAACTTTTAAATAATATCGAAAAAAGTTATATATTTATGGAAAATTTATAAATTTGCTTGAAAAAATTGAATTATGCTAAATTAGATATAATATATTACTCTACACAGTTTGAATTATTTGTTGAATAATAGAGAATTATAATATATAATTAAAAAGAATAAATTAATATATTTACCTGTATATTTTTGATAATATGGTTCAAATGTTTCTACTAAGCTACCATTAATAGCTTGACTACAGGAGTGAAGAAGATATAGTTTATACTTATTTTAAATTATATATTAAGTTAATTACTTTGAATTTTAAGCTCCTGTCTATGATATAGACAGGAGCTTTTTTAGTATTTTAATATAAAATGATAACAATATAGATAGCAAAGTTAGAGCAAATATAATTTTTTTATTAATATAATTTTAGAAAGGTTTAGGTGGAAGTTCAATGAAAGCTTTACAAGAAAAGATATTAAGAGAAGGCAGTGTTTCTGGAAATGATATACTAAAAGTTGATAGTTTTCTAAATCATCAAATTGATGTGGCTTTTTTAAACGAAATAGGAAGAGAGTTCAAAGAGAGATTCAAAGGAGAAAAGGTGGATAAAATATTTACAATAGAGGCTTCAGGAATAGCTATAGCATCAATTGTTTCACAGTATTTTGAAAATGCACCTGTAGTATTTGCAAAAAAATCGGAATCTAAAAATTTGGATAAAGATGTATATGAAACTAATGTATATTCATTTACTAAAGCAAAAGAATATTCAGTTAAAGTTTCTAAAAAGTACATAAACAAAGGTGAAAATATATTGATAGTAGATGATTTCTTAGCAAATGGGAGAGCTGCTCTTGGACTTAAAGATTTAATTGAGCAAGCAGAGGCAAACTTAGTTGGAGTAGGAATTGTAATTGAAAAAGGCTTCCAAGCTGGAGGAGCACTTTTAAAGGCTAATGATGTAAGATTAGAGTCTTTAGCAGTAGTCGAATCTATAGATAATGGAACTGTAAAATTTAGGTAATTTATGATATTATATACTTGTGTTTAGCACGTATTTTAATTATGTAATTATGGAGGATTTTTTATGAGATTTTTTATAGACACAGCTAATATTGAAGAAATAAAAGAAGCAAACGATTTAGGCGTAATATGTGGAGTGACTACCAATCCATCTCTAATAGCTAAAGAAGGTAGAGATTTTATAGAGGTAGTTAAAGAAATAAGTGAAATAGTAGATGGACCAATAAGTGCAGAAGTAATAAGTTTAGAGCATAAAGGAATGATAGAAGAAGCAGAAAAATTATCTAAGATACATAAAAATATAGTTATAAAGATACCTATGACAGCAGAAGGTCTAAAAGCAGTTAAAGTACTATCAAATAAAGGTATAAAGACTAATGTTACACTTATATTCTCTGCTGGACAAGCTCTTTTAGCTGCTAGAGCTGGGGCTACATATGTAAGTCCTTTTGTTGGAAGATTAGATGATATATCACAAAATGGTCTTGATTTAATTGAAGAAATCGTTGACATATTTAGTGTGAATAGTATTGAGGCTCAAATAATAGTTGCTAGTGTTAGAAATCCAATACATGTTTTACAAGCTGCTAGAATGGGAGCAGATATAGCAACAGTTCCTCTTAAGGTTATAAACCAAATGATTAAGCATCCTTTGACAGACAAAGGGATAGATAGCTTTATGAAGGATTGGGAAGGTGCTTCTTTAAAATTATAATTAAAAGATGCAATTATAAATATATTAAAGAGGTTATTATGGAAATTCTGAGTAATAAGGCTAGGCTATTTTGCCTAGTCTTATTTTGGTGTATAATATATTGAAACAAATATATTGAAGTAGATTAATTTTTTAAGTGAGGAGGCGAAAAATGGATAAAATATTAAGAGAGATACAAAGAGAAGATAAAAAAAATCCATATACTGACCAAGAACTTGCTGAAATGTTAAATGTAGCTAGGTCTGAAGTAATAGCAGTTAGAAAAAAAAATAATATTTTAGATTCGAGAGAAAGAAGAAAAAAAATATTAATAAAAGATATATCAAAAATTGTAAGTGAAAATCCTCAAATGTCTGAAAGAAAAATAACAGAGATACTAATAGAAAATGGATATAACATATCAAGAAGTGCAGTGTCCAAATTACTAAAAGAAGAGAATTTGAATCAGTCAAAGAGCGGGATTAAAGATAAAGACCTAGCATCATCAGGAAAGTATGTAAAGGTAAGTAAGGCTGTAGAAGAAGATGGGTTTGAGGAATTAATCGGTATAAAGGGAAGCTTAAAAGAAAAGGTAAACCTAGCTAAGTCAGCAATAATGTATCCCCCTAATGGTCTTCATACAATAATATATGGAGAGACAGGTGTAGGTAAAAGTGAACTAGCTACATGCATGTATAAATATGCTGTAAAAAACAATATTAAAGAAGAGAACAGTCCATTTATAGTATTTAACTGTGCAGATTATGCAGAAAATCCTAATCTATTGATAGCTCAACTATTTGGAGTAGTAAAGGGTGCATATACAGGAGCTGATGCAAATAGAGAAGGGCTTGTAGAACAAGCCAATAATGGAATTTTATTTTTGGATGAAATTCATAGATTGCCTGCTGCCGGGCAAGAGATTTTATTTTCATTAATAGATAGAGGCGAATTTAGAAGATTAGGAGAAAGTAGTTCTAATAGAAAGGCAAATGTTCTCATAATAAGTGCCACAACAGAAAATCCAGATTCTAATTTACTTCAAACGTTTAGAAGACGTATACCAATGGTAATAAATTTACCTAACATGAGCGAAAGACCAAAATCAGAAAGATATGAAATAATAATAAAATTTTTTGAAAGAGAAGCAAAAAGAGTAAACAAGAATTTTATAATAACTAAAGAAGTTATGTGTGCACTTATGAATTATAAGTGTACTGGAAATATAGGTCAGCTAAAGAGTGATATACAAGTAACTTGTGCTAGAGCTTTTAGTAAATCGATATTTTCTAGTGACAAGGTAATTATAGATTTAGATAGTTTAAGGGATTATATAAAAAGTGGATATTATGATTGTAATTGTAAAAGTGAAAAATATTCTGAGTTTTCAGTTGAAGATATATATATAGATATCAGTGAATTGGTGAGTGGGAAAAATAGAATTTTATCTGATAATGAGATAAGTGAGATATATAATTATGCAGAAAAAGAGCTTAAAGTTCTAGAAAGTAGATGTTTTTCAGAAGAAGAATTAAAAAATGCATTTATAGAAAAGTTAGATAAGAAGTTTAATGCTATTAAAAATAATAAAAATTTATCTGATAGAAGAAGTCGAATAGATTGGGGAGGACAGTTAAAAGAGTCTACATTGGAGATAATGGATAAGGTAATTGTATTTATTAAGGAGCAGTTTAAACATGTAAATCAAGGCTTGTATTTGGCTCTAGCAATTCACATTGAACATGCTATAGGTAGGATAAAAGATGGAAAAACTATAATAAATCCGAGCTTAGATAAAATAAAAGCGTCAATGCCAATGGAATATGAGCTATCAAGATATATAATGGGTATAGTGGAAGATTTAACACAAGTAACATTTCCAGAGGATGAACTTGGATATTTGGCTTACTATATAAATAAATTTTGTTATAATGAGGAAAGTATAAAAGATAAAGTAAAGGTAGTAATAGTCACACATGGTAAAGTTGGCATTGAAATGTCTAAAGTTGTAAATCATATTCTTGGTATAGAATGTACACTAGGTATAGAAATAGCGCTTACAGATTCACCATCAGAAGGCATAGAACATGTATTAGAGGAGCTTCAAAAGATAGAAGCTAGAAAAGGTATTCTAGTTCTAATTGATATGGGGTCTTTAGTAATTCTTGGTGATGAGGTTGAAAAAAGACTTGGCATTAGATGTAAAACTGTAAATAGAGTAGATACATTATTGGCAATGGAAGCAGGAAAACTTGCAACTATTGAAGGTAAAAGTTTGGATGGTATAATAGCAGATTTAAAGAAAAATAAAAATTATGCCATGATAAATACAAATAAATTTAGTTATAGAAAAAATGAGTATGGAAAGAAAAATGTAATCATTACTCTGTGTTTGAGTGGTGTAGGTACAGCTTTAAATCTAAAAGAGCATATAGAAAAACAAATTAAGGAATATGATACTTCAATTGAAGTAAAGCCAATTGCTTTTTTAAATAACAATTTGGAAGAAGAGTTAAATGATATTGAAGCTGAATACAATATTATTGCTATCTGTGGAACTATTGATATAGATTATAAAAACGTACCTTTTATTTCTTATAATGAGGTACTTGGAAAAAATGGTATCAATAAAGTATTAGAACATTTAAATAATAAACAACCAGCTTTAAATACTGAAAACCAGCTGAATAATTTAATACATGAAGATTTGATTTTATATAATTTCGAAGGAATTTCAAAGGAATATATAATTGATACCCTTGTCTCAAAGCTTGAAGAAGGTGGATATGTGGATTCAAAATATATATTAAGTGTATATAAAAGAGAGGCAATGGGAAGTGTCGTGATGGCTTCTAAGGTAGCTGTGCCACATGGACTTCCAGAAAACGTTATAAAGCCTGCAATAGCAATCGCAAGGTTGAATAAGCCTATAGTATGGGACAATAAATTTATGGTGGATTTGGTTGTACTATTGGCACTTAAAGAAAATAATAAGAAGGAAATACGAAGCTTGTTTTCAAAGATTAATGACCAGCAGACTCTAGAAGTTTTATTAAATACTGAAGATAAAAATGAAATAAAAGAAATTTTAAGCTAACTATTAGTATAGAAAAGAGAGATGTAAAAAATTTGATTTAGTATAAAATTTAAAACTACTTAATTGCTAAGTAGTTAATTACTTGGTATAAGGCTAATTCTATGAAATTTATTTATATGATTTTATAGGATTAGCTTTTTTATTGATAAATAGAATATATAAACTATTCTAAAATTAAAATATAGAAGATATAATAAGGGTAAGTTATTATATTAAAAAATTACAGAGTAGTTATCATAATGATTTAGAAAATAATAAATAAAGCATGATTTGGAGGGATAAGGCATGAGAAAAATATATAATCTTTTTTTTATATTGATTTTAGGTATTTTTCTGGTATCTTGTAAATACAGTGAATTTAATGGTAGTCGTACAGGAAGTGATAGCGAACTTGCAATGGAATATAGTATGTTCAATACTACAGATTCACAATTGTTAACTTTAGAAAAAGACGATGTAATAGATGTGGAAATAGTTAATGACTCTGGAAAATTAGATGTTGTAATACAAGAAGATGATAAAAATCCTGTTTTCTAAGGAAATAATCTTAAGACAAGTACATTTCAAGTAAAGGTTAATGAAAGTGGAACATATAAAATTAAACCATTTATAAAAAACAAAAAAATCATTTCTGTAACAAAAAAAACCACAAAAAATATAAAAAAATATGGCTAGTTAAGTGATTAACAAGTAAAAATTAAAATAAAAATTAAAAAAAATTTATCAATGAAAGTCAGCTAAAATCCTATAAGAGAGCATTGTTTCAGGGAAAATATTTTCTCGTATTTCACAAAAAGAGCCACTTTTTGGCACATGACATGCTTTATATAAAGACAAGAAAACCAGATGTAAGATAAGTGCAATTAGGAGGTGTAAATATGGAGTTTATAAATTTTGTAAGTGATAAAGTTATAAACCTTAAAATGGAGTGTAAAACAAAAGAAGATTTCTTTAAAGAAATACATAATAAAGTTTTTGAATTAGGCTTTGTAAAAGAAGAATTTGGAGAAAAAATATTAGGAAGAGAAAATGTATTTCCAACAGGTTTAAATCTAGGTGATTATGGAGTAGCCATACCACATACAGATGCAGAATATATTAAAGAACAATTTATAGCAGTCTGTACTTTTAATGAACCAGTAGTATTTAGTTCTATGGAAGACCAAGATGAAAAAGTACCTGTAAATTTGGCTTTCGTATTAGGACTTAATCAACCACATAGTCAATTATCTGTATTAACAGAATTAATGGGAATTATGCAAAATAAAGAGTTGGTTGATAAATTAATGAATTCTACTGATAAAGAAGAAGTTTTAAAGACAATAAAGTCTTTATAAAAATAAAAAAGTACTAAAATAAAAAATAGAAAAATAAAATTATTAGGAGGAAATAAAAATGAAAAAAATATTAGTAGCATGTGGAGCAGGAATAGCAACATCAACAGTGGTTTGTGACAAGGTAGAGAGATTAGTTAAGGAAAATAATATACAAGCAGAAGTTATACAATGCAAAATAGCTGAATGTGCAACAAAGCAAGAAGGAGCAGATTTAATAGTATCAACAACTATATTACCAACAACTTATAATATACCAGCAATAAAAGCAACAGCGTATATAACTGGAGTAAATACAGCAGCATTAGATAAAAAAATATTAGATGCTTTAAAATAATCCTATCATAAATACATTGAAATCATATTTTATAAAACAGAAAAAGGAGGATTTATAAATGGATAAATTATTAGCAGTAGTACAGTACATTTTAAATATGGGACCAACAGTAATACTACCAATAACAATTGTAGTATTAGGAATGATATTTAGAATTAAGTTTACAAAAGCTTTAAAGTCAGGTCTTACAATTGGTATAGGCTTTGTAGGTATAAACTTAGTTGTAAATCTATTAACATCAACATTAGGTCCAGCAGCTCAAGGAATGGTTGAAAGATTTGGACTTAATTTAACAGTAATAGATGTTGGGTGGCCAACAACAGCATCAGCAACATGGGCTTCACCAGTTGCACCAATATTAATACCAGTTTGTTTATTAGTAAACTTACTATTATTATACTTCAATAAAACAAAGATATTAAACGTTGATATATGGAATTATTGGCACTTTATAGTAGCAGGTGCAGTTGGATATATAGTAACAGGAAGTTATGTTTGGGCTATATTCTGTGCGATATTAATGGAATTATTAGTACTATTTATTGCAGAAAAGACAGCAAAAAATGTTCAGGAGTTTTATGATTTGGAAGGTATAGCATTACCAACTGGTTCAACAGCTTCATTTGCTCCACTTGGATATTTAGTAGGTAAATTTGTTGAAAAAATACCAGGAATAAATAAAATACAAGCAGACCCAGATTCTATACAAAAAAGATTTGGTATATTTGGAGAACCAATGATGATGGGGATTATACTAGGTATAATACTTGGAGCACTTGCTGGATATGATGTAGCAGGAATATTCAATGTAGGTATATCAATGGGTGCAGTAATGTTGCTTATGCCTAGAATGGTTAGAATATTAATGGAAGGTTTAATTCCAATTTCAGAATCAATAAGAGATTTCTTACAAGCAAAATATGGAGACAGAGAACTTTATATAGGTCTAGATGCAGCAGTAGCAACTGGACATCCAGCAGTTATATCAACAGCTCTGATACTTGTTCCTATAACTTTATTCCTAGCAGTTATACTACCAGGAAACAAAGTTTTACCATTTGGAGACTTAGCGACAATACCATTTTATATGGCATTTATAGTGTGCTTTAGAAAAGGTAATATAGTTCAATCAGTTATAACAGGAACAATAGTAATAGCTATATCACTTTATATGGCTACAAACTTTGCAGATGTTCATACACAATTATTACAGCAAGCAAATATGATGCCAAAAGGAACAACAATGGTTACAAGTATAGATACAGGTGGTAACTTGCTAAAATGGGGAATATTGAAATTATCTCAATTAGTTTCTTCATTTGGAATATTCTAATATGTAGTTAATAGAGATTACTCTTTTTTAGTAAAGTATGCGAAAATTTAACATTTAGCAGCTACTAGAAAAGAGTAATATTTTTTATAAATTTTTAAAAATACAAAATACAAGAGGAGGAAATTTATCGTGAAAGCAGCAGTATTACATGGCACAAATGATATGAGATTTGAAGATATAGAAATAAAACCATGTGAAAGTGATGAAGTAAAAATAAAAGTTATGGCAGCAGGAATATGTGGGTCAGATCCTCCAAGAGTATTAAAACATTGGAAATATCCAGTTCCAGCTATACCAGGACATGAATTTTCTGGAGTAATTGCTGAAGTTGGTAAGGATGTAAAAAATGTAAAGGTTGGAGATAGAGTAGTTGCAATTCCTTTTATACCTTGTAATGAATGTGAATATTGTAAAAGAGGATTATTTTCACTATGTGATGACCATGGAATGTTAGGAGCTAAAAGCTTTGGAGCCTTTGCAGAGTATGCAAATATAAAAGCTACAAATGTACTTCCAATAGGAGATATGGACTTTGAAGATGCCGCTATGATAGAGCCACTAGCAGTTGCTATGCATGGAGTACTTAATATAGGTGTTCAAGTTGGAGACACTGTAGCCGTAATGGGTAGTGGAACAATGGGACAGTTAGTAATACAAGGACTTAAAATAGCAGGAGCAGGAACAATTATAGCAGTTGATATATCTGATAATAAATTAAGAGAATCAAAGGAATTAGGAGCTGATATAATAATCAATGCTAAAGATGTTAACCCAGTAGAAAAAATAAAAGAACTTACTGGTGGTAAAGGTGTTGATATAGCTCTTGAATGTGCAGGCTCAAAAATAACTCAAGAACAATGTTTACTTATAACTAAAAAGAAAAGTAAAATAGGATTTTTAGGAATAGCATATTCAGATATAACTTTATCAGAAGAGGCATTTGAAAATATATTTAGAAAAGAACTAGAATTAAAAGGTTTCTGGAATTCTTATTCTGCACCATTCCCAGGGCAAGAGTGGACTAAGGGAATCAATCTAGTTAACGAAGGAAAAATAAAATTAAAGGAAATGGTATCTCATAGATTCTCACTTGAAGACACTTACAAAGCATTTGAAATGATAAGAGATAGAAAAGAAGAATTCAATAAAATATTAATTTTACCGCAAGGGGTTGAAAAATAATGAAGGCAGTAGTTAAAACTAAACCAGGCTATGATAATGTAGAAGTGTTAGAAGTAGAAGAACCAAAAGCTACAGGAGACAAGGTTAAAATAAAAGTAGAATATAGTGGTATATGTGGTTCAGACATACATTCATTTAAAGGTGAATATGCAAATATAAAAGCTCCAGTAACATTAGGTCATGAATTTTCTGGAATTGTTGTAGAAGTAGGAGAAGATGTTAAAAATATAAAGGTAGGAGATAGAGTTACATCAGAAACTACTTTTGCAACTTGTGAGAAATGTATATACTGTGCAACTAAAGATTATAACTTATGCCCAACTAGAAAAGGTATTGGTACTCAAGTAAATGGAAGTTTTGCTGAGTATGTATTATCAAGAGAGGAAAGTATACATGTACTTCCTGAAAATGTATCTTTATTATCAGCAGCCCTTACAGAGCCACTAGCTTGTTGTGTTCATGCAGCTCTTGAAAAGACTACTATAGAAAGCACTGATACAGTTTTAATAATAGGACCAGGACCAATTGGTTTATTATTAGCTCAAGTTGTTAAATCTCAAGGTGCTACAGTTATAATGTCTGGTGTTACAAAAGATAAAGAGAGATTAGAAATAGCTAAGAATCTTGGAGTAGATAGAACAGTAAATGTAATGGAAGAAAGTTTAGCAGATGTAGTAAATGAAATGACTGATGGAAATGGAGTAAATAAAGGATTTGATTGTTCTGGATTTATGCCAGCAGTTAATGAAGCTTTAAGACTACTTAGAAAAAAAGGTACTTTCGTACAAGTTGGAATATTTGCTAAAAAATTAAATGAAATGGACCAAGAAGCAATAATACAAAGAGAGTTACAATATATAGGAAGTAGATCACAAAAGCCAAGTTCTTGGGTTATAGCACTAGATTTAATGGCAAGTGGAAAAGTAAATACAGAAGCTTTGGTTACTAGAACTGTTGATTTAGACGAATTTAAAGAGGGTATTACAGCTTTAATGAATGGAGAAGAAATAAAAGTAGCAGTAAAATCTTAAAAAAACATTTGTATTATTTAAAAAAAAATTGTAAAATCTACTGTAGGATAAAAAATGTAAGGTCTTAAAAAATAACAGGAGGAAAAAAGTATGAGCACTCTTAGAGATCATTCTAATAATATTAGAAAAAACATAATAAAAATGGTTGCAGAAGCTAAAAGCGGACATCCAGGTGGTTCATTATCAATAGCTGATATGTTAACAGTATTATATTTTGATAAGATGAATGTATGTGTAGAAAATCCAAAAATGGATGACAGAGATAGATTTGTTTTATCAAAAGGTCATGCAGCACCAGCGCTATATGCTACATTGGCAGAAAAAGGATTTTTCCCAGAAGAAGAGTTACTAGCACTAAGAAAATTTGGTTCTAAGTTACAAGGTCATCCAGACATGAAAAAAGTAGCAGGAATCGATATGTCTACTGGTTCTCTTGGTCAAGGGCTATCTGCAGCAAATGGTATGGCACTTGCAGGGAAATTAGATAATAAAGACTATACAGTGTATACTATATTAGGTGATGGAGAAATCCAAGAAGGTCAAATATGGGAAGCTGCAATGACAGCATCACATTACAAATTAGATAATTTAATTGCATTTGTTGACTTAAACGGATTACAAATAGATGGTTCTAATGAAGAAGTAATGAATGTAAATCCAGTAGATGACAAATTCAAATCTTTTGGATGGAATGTAATGGTAATAAATGGACATTCTTTTGAAGAAATAGGAAATGCAATTGATGAAGCTAAAAAAGTTACAGGAAAACCAACTGTAATAATAGCTAAGACAGTAAAAGGTAAAGGTGTTTCATTTATGGAAAATAATGCTGCATGGCATGGAACAGCTCCAAATGCAGAACAAGCAGAGCAAGCATTGAAAGATTTAGAAGGAGGTCTATAGGAATGGGAATAGCAACTAGAGAAGCTTACGGACAAGTGTTAAAAGAACTTGCAGAAAATAAAGATATAGTAGTATTAGATGCAGATTTAGGAAAAGCTACAAAAAGTATATCATTTAAAGAAGTTGCCCCAGATAGATTTTTTGATATGGGGATAGCAGAAGGTGACATGATTGGTACAGCAGCAGGTCTTGCTACTTGTGGGAAAATACCTTTTGCAAGTACTTTTGCAATATTTGCAGCAGGAAGAGGCTATGAGCAAATAAGAAACTCTGTAGCATATCCAAATTTAAATGTTAAAATAGCAGCTACTCATGCAGGTGTAACAGTAGGTGAAGATGGTGGTAGCCATCAAGCTATAGAAGATATATCTCTAATGAGAGGTATACCAAATATGGTTGTATTAAATCCAGCAGATGCTTTAGAAGCAAGACAAGCTATACTTGCATCTATTGATTATAATGGACCTGTATATATAAGATTAGGTAGAGCTGCAACTCCTGATGTAAACAGTGAAAACTATAAATTTGAAATAGGAAAAGGAACTGTTTTAAGAGAAGGTTCTGACATAACAGTAATAGCTACAGGAATAATGGTAGCAAAAGCTTTAGAAGCAGCAGAAGAACTTGCTAAAGAAGGTATAAGTGTAGAAGTTGTTAATATTTCTACAATAAAACCATTAGATGAAGCTTTAATAAAAGAAACTGCTAAGAAAACTGGAAAAGTAGTTACAGCAGAGGAACACAGTATAATAGGTGGTTTAGGTTCAGCTGTATGTGAAGCTTTAGCAGAAACTAAAGATGTAGTAGTTAGAAGAATTGGTGTTAAGGATGTATTTGGTCAATCAGGTACACCAGCTGATTTATTAAAACATTATGGATTAACTACAGAAGATATAGTAAAAAATATAAAAGAGTTGTTATAGATATAAATATGTCTAAATAACAAATTGATTTGACATAAATCAATTAAAGCTGTCTTAAAAATAGAAAGAAATTTCTACAATGGGACAGCTTTATTTTTACAATACTTTATTTTTATGATAATTATAAATTAATATAAAGATAAGAAAAAAATTATAAAAAGAGGTGTTATTTAATGAAAATATCTATTGGATGTGACCATGGTGGTTATGAATTAAAGGAATATATAAAGGAAAATTTAATAAATAAAGGTATAGAAGTTGAAGATGTGGGTACAAATTCAAAAGAAAGTGTAGATTTCCCAATATATGCAAAAAAGGTAAGTCAAAACGTCCAAAGTAAAAAATCAGATTTAGGCATACTTTGTTGTGGAACAGGAATAGGTATGTCTATTGCAGCAAATAAGTTTAAAGGAATCAGAGCTGCTGTTGTTTCTGACTGTTTTTCAGCTCAAGCTACTAGAGAACATAATAATACAAATGTACTTTGTTTAGGTGAAAGAGTTATTGGGAAAGGATTGGCAATGAGAATTGTTGAAGAATGGTTAAATTCAAGTTATAATGGAGAAAGACATGCAAGAAGATTACAAATGATTGATAATATAGAAAAAGAAAATTTATAAATATCTAAAATTTATAACAAGGGGGAACGTTATGTCTATTATTTGTGCTTCAATAATGTGTGCAGACCAAATGAAGTTAAAAAAGGAATTAGAAGCTCTTGAAGAAGCAGATGTAAAATTACTTCATTGTGATGTTATGGATGGAATATTTGTCAAAAACTTAGCTATGGGACCGGAGCTATTAAAATCAATAAGTGAAAATACAACAATACCCTTAGACATTCATTTAGCCACAGAAACTCCAGATAAATATATTGATATGATGTCTTATATAAAGCCAAAATATATTTCTTTTCATGTAGAATCGAGTACAGATGTAAAAGCTGATATACAAAAATTAAGAAATTATGGTATAGCTCCAGTGTTAGCAATAAGTCCTCAAACAAGTGTGGATAAAATAGAAGAATATATAGGTTTGGTTGAGGGTATCTTAGTAATGACAGTAAATCCAGGATTTGCAGGTCAAAAGTTTAATCTTCCTGTGTTGGATAAGTTAGATAAACTTACAGAGATACTAAAAGATTATGATAATCCTCCATTTATAGAGGTTGATGGAAACATAAATAAGGATACTATTAAACTTATGAATGGTAAAAAAGTAGATATATATGTTGTTGGTACTTCAGCTTTATTTAATGACAAGCCTCCAACTTCATATAAATATAAAATAGAAGAACTAAAAGAAAGTATAAAGTAACTATGTAATAAAAGTATAAGATGTTTCTGTTTAATTGTGAAAAGTTTAGATAGAAACAAGAAATTTTATAATATTTAATAAAAATTTTAGTTGAGTAAGGAGAATTTTTTATGGGAGACCTATATAAACTGCAAAATGGTACTGATGTTAGAGGAATAGCGTATGAAAATGATTCTAAAGAAGTTAACCTAACTGTAGAAGAAGTAAGAAAAATAGCTAAAGCATTTCATATTTGGCTAAAAGAAAAGACTAAGAAAGATAAAGTAACTGTTGCTATAGGAACTGATTCTAGGATAACAGGAAGTAAGTTTAGAAGTATTGTTATTGAAATTTTAACTAACAATAATTGCAATGTAATTGATTGTGAGATTGCTACAACTCCAGCAATGTTTATGACAACTATTATGGATGGATACAATTCTGATGGTTCGATTATGATTACAGCTAGTCACTTACCTTATTATTATAATGGTTTAAAGTTTTTTACAGAAAATGGTGGTTTAGAAAAAACTGATATAAAAGAAATGTTGGATATAGCTGTTAAAAATGATAGTATGGATTATGAAGAAGTAGATAAAAAAGGTGAAGTTATAGTAAAAAATTTAATTGAAGATTATTCTAATTTATTGATAGATAAAATTAGAAAAGGTGTAAATTCAAGTAAAAATTATGAAAAGCCTTTTTCTGGGCTTAAGATATTAGTTGATGCAGGAAATGGAGCTGGTGGATTCTTTGCTGAAAAAGTTTTACACATACTGGGAGCAGATACAACAGGGAGTCAGTTTTTGGACCCAGATGGTATGTTCCCAAATCATATACCAAATCCTGAAAATAAAGAAGCAATGGAAAGCATATGTAAAGCTGTGTTGGATAATAAGAGCGATTTAGGAATAATATTTGATACAGATGTAGATAGAGCTGCCATTGTAGGTAAAAATGGTAAACCAATAAATAAAAATGCTCTTATAGCTGTTATATCATCAATAATATTGGAAGAACATCCAAAAACAGCTATAGTAACTGATTCTATTACTTCTGAAGGACTTGCTAAATTCATAAGTGAATTGGGAGGAAGACATCATAGATTTAAAAGAGGATATAAAAATGTAATAAATGAAGCCATAAGATTAAATAGTGAAGGTGAAGAGTGTCATTTAGCTATAGAAACATCTGGACATGCTGCTTTAAAAGAAAATTACTTTTTGGATGATGGAGCATACTTAATAGCTAAAATTTTAATAAAAGTAGCAAAACTATCTTTAGAAGGAAAGACTATAGAAGAATTGATAGAAAACCTTGAAGAAGCAAAGGAAGAAAAAGAGGTTAGAATAGGCATTAATAAAGAAGACTTTAGACCATATGCAGAAGATATATTAAAGGATTTAGATTCTCATGTTAGAAGTTTGAATGGATGGTCTGTAGCACCAAATAATTTTGAAGGTATAAGAGTTAATTGTAATGAATCAAATGGAGATGGATGGTTTTTACTTAGAGTATCACTACATGAACCACTATTAGCTTTGAATATTGAATCAAATAAAATTGGTGGAGCAGAACAGATTTATTCTCAGTTAAAACTTTTCTTAGAAAAATATGAGTTAAAAGGTCTTTAGGGTAAATAAAAAGCATATATTTATATTGGAGAATGAATGTAAATTTATACCTAGGATTACAAATATTACAAAATTGTAATCTTAGGTAACAGAGATGTAACTGATTATGGAAACACTATGTGATATTATAAATACAGAAAGATGAAATACATGATGAATTATAGAGAAATATAATTTAAAATGTATTAATATCACACCAAAAAGGTATAATCAAAAAAATATGTAAATATAAACCCCAACATTTAGAAAGAGACCTCCAAGGAGGTTTTTTTCTTGTTTAAATAACTTAAAAATATATTATTTGTAGATGTATTTTCATTTTTTAAAACAAATATACGATATCACGATATATATGTATGTACATTAGTAGAGAATGACGTCATAAGTGCAGTAGGTTATATAGTTCAATCATTTAAATCTCATTATTAAGAATTTACAACAAATATTTATTTTAATATAGTTCATTATAAATATGTACACAGAATAAATTATAAAAGCTATTTTTGAGACTTTGTAAAGGGTAGAAAATCCACCCTTTATTTATTAACTGTCAACTTGAAAACATATAACCATTTTATAAAGGTAATAATTAGATTAGAAAAAGTAGAATAATACAATAAAGTGACATATTACAAAATCTCAAATAAATTTCCTTATTGCGCAATTTAAGTTAAAATAAATATTTATTATAAATTAGGTGTATGGAGTATAGCAGGAACATCTTTATTGCTTAATAATTCATCAAACGATTTATGGTCAGATTTATAGCCAATTCCTTCTCTATATTCTAACTCATCAACAAGTTTGTATTGCTCACAGGCATTTTTTACTTTTTCATAATCTTCAGTAGAATTAGCTTTATAAACTATCTTATTATTAAAGGTTATTTTATCAGCAAATTTAGGTTTTACAAAATATTTAGCATCTTTTATTTTACCAGCATTATATAAATTTTGGATAACTGAACCATTTTTTAAATGTTGTAAATGGTCATCCAACTTATAGGTATGTGCTATATGAGTCACACTTTTAAGCTTTTCTTCAAAAATAAGAGCAACTTTTTCCATGTAATTGAAGTCAGTATTACCATTTACATTTTTTTTTGGTAATAGTATTATATTCTCTTTTTTTACGCCAAGATTATCAAGAGAAGCTAAAAATTCTCTGTTCCTGTATTCTGATTTTTGCATATCTGTAAGATTTTCATATTTTTTATATTTATTAAAAACATATATACCACGTCCAGTAGATACTAGAACCACAAATACATGATTTTTTCCTCTTTCTTTTATAGCATTTAAAATAGCACTACCAGCCCACAACACTTCATCATCTTGATGCTGAACATAGAAGACAACATAATCTTTAAATTTTTTATGACTATAATTTATATAACTATTAAAACCTGTTAAAACTAAGCATAAAACTAGAATGATAGATAAAATTCCATATTTATTTATGGTAAATTTCTTGTTTTTGAGTGTCATTTAATCATCTCCTGAAAAGTTGTCTTAGTCATATTATCAAACAAAGCACTAAAAATTATTTCTTAAATACTAAAAAATATAGAGTAGATTAATGGAATAAAATTTTTTATTAATTTAAAATCAAAAAATATTTATGTATATAGCTAATCAAAAAATAGTTATAAGGAGTATACATTGATATTTGTATACTCCTTACTAAGGAATTGCTTATTTACTACAAAAACAGAGTCTGTTGAGACCTAAAATACTTGATGCACCAGCTATCGTAGTTCCATAATAGTAAACTGGCTTATTCAGTGATAGAAAATTTACAATTGAGTTGTTACATAATGCTATTGACTTGTTCTAATAAGTAATCTTTCAAAGTATCAAATATATTCATAGAAAAAAGACTCTCCCTTCTGTTTTATTTCTTCATTCAACTCAAAAATATAATTTATTTTCCATTGTTCATTATTCCTATCTTATGAGCAAAAAACATTGCTTCAGAAATATCATGAGTAACATGAATTACTGTTAGCAGAGGGGTATTTCCCTGCTAATGTTTCTAGAAATAGAGTTTTTCCTGAGCCACTAGAACCTAATAAAACAAAATATTCATGGTTATTAATATCTAAACTATTTTCTTGTAATTTAAAATTAGGTAAATCAAGAGATAAGTTTTTTATTTTTAACATATTAATTTTTATCAACCTCTCTATTAAAAAATATCTCAAAAAACATCAAGCATGTAAGTGATATAAATATCAAAATTACAGCTATTCCAATTGCAATATCTATATCACCAGTAGACATATTTAAATATATTGATGTAGGAACAATTTCAGTTTTCATACATGTAGAGTCTGCTATCATAGCTACTGCACCAAATTCACTACATCCAAGAGTGCGTGCAACAAATACCATTTTTTCATTACTTTCGTTTAATGAAGTGTGAAGTATTTTAATAGTAAGTGGTAGGTTTACAAATACTTGTGCTAAAACTACACCTTGTTTTGTAAATACAAAATCAAGCTTAAGAATCTTGTAAATGAAATCTCCAAGACCCATTCTTCCAAATAAAAGCAAAAGAGCAATTCCTGATACTAGGTGAGGAAGAGACATGGGGAGATTAATTATCTGTATAAGATGTCTAAGTTTTTGTTATGTTTTATAATATTTTATCATATTTTGCCATGTAGAGTTAAGAAAAAAAGATTTATTTGAAAGGGAATATAAATTTTTCAGTTTTTCAACTAACATTTCAATATTTCTCTTAGAGAGGCCTTTGATGTCATTATTTGATTCTGATATGTAGGTGTTCGTTGTTGATATTTTCCTATTATTTAAATTTTTTATATGGTATTTTGTAAACTATTTTAAACAGAGGAGCGTTCTTTTTAAAGAATGATATAGTGTATAAATCATATAAATTATAAACAGAATAATATCCTTATAATTGTGATTTTCTAATCTAGGAATATATTTTATTTTAGTAAATTTCAAGAATAGAATAAAAAGGAGAGAATAAATAAAGGTACTTATGTTTGTAATTGTCAATATATTATTGTTATAATAAATTTATTGTGTTAAAGGTAGATACTATCATATCCCCCTAAAAAACTTTTATAAAAACAAAAAGAATATATCTTTTGGTAGCTGGCTAACATAACTTATAAAAATTTTACAAGATTTAGTCCCTATAGCTTTGCGTCACTAAATTTCTCTAGTTTTGCCGATTTAGTTTTACTCTACAGTTATATAATACAATAAAATTAACTATCATTCAATATAATTGTTTGAAAATTTAAAAAATTTGAATAAATATAATTGAATTTTTAAATAATTTTAAAGAAATTTTATACTATGTTATAATTATTATAATTAAATTTTTTATTGGTTGTTATATGTTTATGCACAATAAAATTATAATAAATGATGATGTATTTACAATTTATCAGTTGTTAAATAAAGTTTATATTTATATTTTAAAAGAGGTGAAATAAAATGAAGAATCATAATGACATAGAGAAATGTGAATTAGTCTTTAAATCATTGTCAGATAGTATAAGATTAAATATTTTATTAGAATTAAATAAAAAAGAAAGTATATGTGTTTGTGAACTAGTTGAATATTTTGATATGCCACAATCAAAATTATCATATCATTATGTTACTAGATGCTAATTTAGTACTAAAAGAGAGGCAAGGTAAATGAAATTATTATAGTATTAACATGAGTGAATTAGAAAACTTTTTATCAAAAGAACTAATTCTTAAAATTTTTTAAAAAATATACTTGAACACATCAATTTTTTTTGATACAATTCTAATCAACATATCAAAAAAAATTGATGTGTTGTAGTAATTTTATTATTTTTTAGAATAGGAAGGTGAATCTATGATAGAGATTTTTAATAAGTTTATATATTTGTTTACAGAATTAACTATTTTATTTTTAGGAATAAGTTTTTTAATTGGGATTATACAACAAACTATTTCAGAAGAAAAGATAAGAAGTATGTTGAGTACAAAAAATAAATTTTTAGGTTATGTAAATGCATTGATATTAGGGACATTTACACCCTTTTGCTCATGTTCTACAGTACCAGTATTAGTTGGACTGACAAAAGTAAAAGCTCCATTTGGTCCAACTATGACATTTTTATTTACATCACCATTTTTAGACCCAGCTGTAGTAGTTCTTATGTTAGCTCTGTTTGGAGTAAAAATAACAGTCGTATATTCGGCTATAGTATTAATGTTACCATTGATAATAGGAATTTTGCTTGAAAAACTAGGTTTTGAAAAGTATGTAAAAAATGTAGATGTAAAAAAGAGTCAAGAAATAAATTTATATGATGTAAGTTTAAATCTTTCAAGAAAAGAACTAATAAAAAAGTATCTAATTGATTCAGCAAAAGATGCTTTGAAGCTGTATATATCAGTATTACCTTATTTAATAATAGGAGTACTGATTGGTTCTTTAATGTATAATGTTGTGCCACAGGATGTCATAGCTAAATATGTAGGAGACGATAATTTATGGGCTGTTCCAATAGCTGCTATATTAGGTATTCCTCTATATTTAAACTCAACAACAATTTTACCAATAGGAGTAGCACTTTCAAGTACAGGTATAGGGTTAGGTCCTATAATAGCTTTAATTATAGGAGGAACAGGTGCTAGCATACCAGAAATAATTTTATTAAATAAGTTATTCAAAAAACAACTTATAATAACATTTATAGTAGCTACATTTGTAATAGCTATTAGTGCAGGATATTTAGTTCAATTTATTATGTAGTTTAACTAAAAAAGATATTTGTAGGTTTTACTATATACTTTACAAATATCTTTTTTAGGCGTATCATACGATTAAAAGTGAATATGATTATATATAGAAAATAAAAAATAAAATTTTTTGGTTTATATGTTCCTTAATACTTGGTTGTGAATTTGATTTTTATTTTACTATTAAAGATACAAATGAAAAAGTATAATAGGAGGAAATTATTATATGAAAGTAACTTTGTATACAGGAGAGATTAATTTTTTTAAGAGATTTTTAAGATGATGAGCTTGCAAAAAATTATATAGGAGATTTATACTATCTTATATAGGTTTAGTTGATTTTAAAAATGTACTAAATTTTTATGGTGAAATTGAGATTGCTATATGGTTTAGGTGATAATTATAAAAGGCAAGGATATATGACAGAAGCTGTTGAAAAAACATGTGATTGGGGATTAAGTCAACCAAATGTTTCTTCTGTAATAGCTGAAACAGATATTGAAAATATTGCTTCACAAAATGTTTTATTGAGATGTGGATTTAAATTATATCGCAATTTGAATACAAAATGGTGGAAATTAACTATATAGAAAATATTTCCAAAAATTTATAAATTATATTGACAAAGTAAAAAAAATAAACTATTATATAATACAACAAGAAAAGAAATCAAAATCCTGTGAAAAAGAGAGTAGCATAAAAGTAATTGATAGAGAGCTGGGGATGGTGGAAGCCTAGCAATGAACTTTATTGTGAATAGAGCTTTGGAGGAGATTACCAGAATTAATAGTATGGTAATTGGTGAATCTCGCCTTAAGAGATTAGAGTGGGTAAGATTATCTTATCAATTAGAGTGGTAACGCGGGTGTATATTCGTCTCTTGGTCTTTGACCAAGAGGCTTTTTTAATTTTAAATATGCATTTGTAGATACTTTTTAATTTGATTTGCAAGGATTATTATAATTTTGCCAATAAGAGTGGTACCGCGGAAATTCGCCTCTTAGCATTTATAATGCTAAGGGGCTTTTTGTTTTAGTTAGAAGATTTTAATCTATGTATTATCAAATGATTATTATATGAAAAAAAGAGTGAAAAAATATAATTTTGATATTATTTGAATATAAAAATGGAGGGAATAAAATGAGTAAAATAAAAGCTGGGATTATTGGAGCAACTGGATATGTGGGAGTAGAATTGCTGAGATTATTAATAAATCATGATAAAGTCGAAGTGACAGCAATAGGGTCGAATTCATATGTGGGAAAAGATATAGTTGATATATACCCGAGTATAGGCTATAAAAATAGCATGATATGTATAGAAAATGAAAAAGTTATTGATATGTGTGATGTTGTGTTTACTGCTCTTCCACATGGAGTTAGCGAAAAGCTTGCAATAAAAGCAATTGAATCAAAAAAGAAAGTTATAGATTTAGGTGCTGATTTTAGAATAAAAGATGAAGAAACATATAATAAATGGTATGGAGTATCTTTTATAGATGAAATCTTACACAAAAAAGCTGTATATGGATTAAGTGAAATATACAAAGATGATATAAAAGATGCAGATATAATTGCAAATCCTGGGTGTTATCCTACTAGTATTTCTTTACCATTGATACCATTATTAAGTTCTAAATTAATAAAAAATAATATAATAATTGACTCTAAATCAGGGCTTACAGGAGCTGGTAGAGAATTATCAATTAGTAGTCACTTTACTGAAGTTAATGAAAATATAACTGCATATAAGATAGGAAAACATAGACATACTCCAGAAATAGAACAAAATTTAAGTGAAGCCTATAAAGAAAAAGTAAAGGTAGTTTTTACACCAAATCTAATTCCAGTAAATAGAGGAATATTATCAACTATATATTGTATGAAAGAAGATAATATTTCTATAGATTGTATACATAAAAAATTAACTGATTATTATGAAAATAAAGAATTTATAGAAGTTCTTCCATTAGACAAAGTAGCTTCTTTAAAGAATGTTAAGTTCTCAAATAAATGTGTAATATCATTGCATGAGAATGAAGATACATTAATAATCTGTTCAGCTATAGATAATATGATTAAGGGAGCAGCAGGACAAGCTATACAAAACATGAATATAATGTTTGGTATTGATGAAACTACAGGTTTAAAAAATATTGCACCGTCATTTTAGGAATGAAAAAATACTAAACTCATATAAGTAGGAGGAGAAAGATGGAAATTATAAAGGGTGGAGTTACAGTTTCAGAAGGATTTTTTGCCTCAGGAATTCACTGTGGCTTGAGAAAAAATAAAGAAAAAAGAGATTTAGCTTTGGTTTATTCGGATGTTTTGTGTGATGCAGCAGCAGTAGTTACTCAAAATAAAGTAAAAGGAAATCCTGTTTATGTAACACAAGAACATATTAAAAATGGAAAAGCACAAGCTATCATAGTAAATAGTGCTAATGCTAATACCTTTAATGGAAAAGAAGGGCTTATAAATGCTTATAAAATGGCTAAATTCACCAGTGAGAAATTAAATATCAAAGAAAATGATGTTTTAGTTGCATCTACAGGTGTTATAGGAAAGCCACTAAATATAGGTTTAATAGAAGAAAATATGGATGAGTTGGTAAATAATTTAAGTAAACAAGGTCATATTGGGGCAAGAGAAGCGATTATGACAACTGATATTATAAAAAAAGAAATAGCAGTAGCAATAATGTATGGAGATAAAAAAATAACTATCGGAGGTATGGCAAAAGGTTCGGGTATGATACATCCTAACATGGCAACAACTTTAGGATTTATAACTACAGATGCAAATATTGATGGAACTTTGTTAAAAGAGTCTTTAAAGATTGCTGTAGATAAAAGTTTTAATAGAGTTAGTGTAGATGGAGACACAAGTACTAATGATATGGTCATGATTCTAGCAAATGGAAAAGCAAAAAATGAAAGAATTAACAAAAAAGATGAACATTATCAAGTATTCTTAAGTGCACTTACATATGTTTGCATAGAACTTGCTAAACTTGTTGCTAAAGATGGAGAAGGATGTACAAAACTAATTGAATGCTATATAAATGGAGCATTAAGTGAAGAACATGCAGTAAAATTGGCAAAAACAGTTATATCGTCTTCGTTAGTAAAGACAGCTGTATTTGGAGCTGATGCAAACTGGGGAAGAATACTGTGTGCTTTAGGTTATGCAGGTGAAGAAATAGATATGGAAAAAGTGGATATTATTTTTGAGAGCATGAAGGGATATATTGAAGTATGTAAAAATGGAAATGGATTAGACTTTAATGAAGAAAAAGCAAAAAAAATTCTTGAAGGTGATGAAATAAGTATATTAGTAGATTTAAATATGGGAAATGCTCGAGGAAATGCATGGGGATGTGATTTAAGCTATGATTATGTAAGAATAAATGGAAGTTATAGAAATTAGGAGGAAATACTTTAATGATTAATATAGAAAAAGCAAATACACTTATAGAGGCTTTACCATATATAGAAAAGCATCAAGGTAAGACTATTGTAGTTAAATATGGTGGAAGTGCAATGAAAAAAGATGGTTTAAAAGAGTCTGTTATGGAAGACCTTGTACTAATGAGTTATGTTGGAATTAATATAGTTTTAGTACATGGTGGAGGCGCAGAGATTAATAAAATGCTTGCTAAAGTAGACATAGAAAGTAAATTTGTAAATGGTCTTAGATATACAGATGAGGAGACCATGGAAATTGTAAAAATGGTACTTGCTGGAAAAATGAATAAAGACTTGGTGAATAAAATAAATACAAAAGGTGGGAAAGCAGTAGGGCTTTGTGGAATAGATAACAACATGCTTTTATGTGACCCATATAAAAATTATGAACTAGGATTTGTTGGAGAAATAAAAAAAGTAAATGTTGAACTTATAGAATCTTGCCTAAAGTCAGGGTATATTTCAGTAATTGCGACTATAGGTGTTGGAGACGATGGAGAAACTTATAATATAAATGGAGATACAGCTGCTTCTGCTATAGCTAAAGAGTTAAATGCAGATAAATTGATACTTCTTACAGATGTGCCAGGTTTATTAAGAGAACCAGATGAAGAAAAATCATTAATAACAGAAGTTATATTAGAAGATGTCGACAAATTATTTGAGGAAGGGATAATTACTGGAGGTATGATACCTAAAATACAGGGGTGTGTAGATGCTTTAAATAATGGAGTAAATAGGGTACACATTTTGGATGGAAGAGTTCCACATTCCATAATAACAGAGTTATTTACTGATAGTGGAATAGGTACATTGATAAGAAAATAAAATTAATAATAAGCAAAATACAATAAAATCATAAGTTTAAGAGGGGATAATAAAAATGAATAATAATAGTACAAGTTCAAAGTGGGATGAATATTTTATAGATACATATAACCAGCCTAATTTTGTTATAGATTATGGTGAAGGAAGTTGTTTTTTTGATACTGATGGCAATAAATATATAGATTTTACGAGTGGATATGGGGTATCTTCTCTTGGATATAGCAATAATATTCTAAAAAATACTCTAAAGGAGCAAGTGGATAAGTTACTGCATACTTCAAATCTATATTTTAATGAGCCAGTATTGTATGCAGGAGAGAAAATAATTAATGCAAGTGGGATGGATAAAGTATATTTTTGTAATTCTGGAACAGAAGCAAATGAAACAGCATTCAAAATAGCAAGAAAGTATAGTAGTGATAAATATGGTGAAGATAGAGGAACAATCATAAGTTTGAAAGATTCTTTTCATGGTAGAACAATGATGTCTTTGATGGCAACTGGTATGGATAAATATCATAAGTATTTTTATCCACTTCCCAAAGGTTTTAAATACATAGAAAGAAATAATATTGAAGATTTTAAAAATAATATTGATTCAACAGTTTGTGCGATAATTCTTGAAGCAATTCAAGGTGAAGGTGGAGTTAATGTTCTTGAAAAGGATTATGTTTTGGAACTAGTAAAAATATGTAAAGAAAAAGACATAGTAGTAATTTTTGATGAAGTTCAATGCGGTATAGGAAGAATTGGTAAACTTTTTGGATATGAATATTTTGATGTAAAACCAGATATAGTTACCATAGCAAAAGGACTGGGAGCAGGAATACCAGTAGGCGGAGTATTAGTAAATAAAAAACTTTCAAAAGTACTAGGAAAAGGAGACCAAGGTACAACTTTTGGTGGTAATTTATTAGCTATGGTGGCAGCTTCAGTTGTATTAGATGAGATATCTAAAGACGGTTTTTATAATGAAGTATTAGAAAAAGGAAATTATATAAGAAAATCTATTGAAGACTTTAATAGTAAAGTTGTACTAAAGACAAAAGGTATTGGTTTAATGATAGGAATTGAAACTAATATCGAATCTAGTATTATAGAAGAGAAAGCTAGAAAAAAAGGATTGCTTATTTTGACTGCTGGTAAAAATGTATTGAGATTTTTACCACCATTAACAATCAGTTATAAAGAAATAGATGAGGCTCTTGAAATCCTAAAAGATATATTACTAGAAATTAATTAAATATTCAAAAAATAATCGATTAAAGATAAGAATCAAAGTAAATAAAAAGTAAAGTGACAACAAATTTAATTGAATTTAAAAAGTTTATAAAAAGGGGCGAATTAATATGAATAATATAAGTTTAAAAGGAAAGAGTTTTTTGACATTAAAGGATTTTACAAAAGAGGAGATTAGATATTTATTAACTTTATCTAGTTATTTAAAAACTAAGAAAAAGGTGGGGATAAAGGGCGATTTGTTACAAGGTAAAAATATAGCTTTATTATTTGAGAAAACATCAACAAGAACTAGATGTTCATTTGAAGTAGCTGCTCATGATGAAGGGGCACACGTAACTTATCTAGGTCCTAATGATTGTCATATGGGCAAAAAAGAGTCTGTATCAGATACAGCAAAAGTTCTAGGAAGATTCTATGATGGGATAGAATTTAGAGGATTTAAACAAGAAACAGTTGAAAGTTTGGCAAAATATTCTGGTGTACCTGTTTGGAATGGGCTAACAGATGAATATCATCCAACACAAATACTTGCAGACTTTTTAACAGTAATTGAAAATGTAGATAAAGATTTGAATAAAGTTAAATTTGTATATGTTGGTGATGCTAGAAACAACATGGGAAACTCATTGATGATAGGATGTGCTAAAATGGGAATTCATTTTATAGCTCTTGCACCTAAGGAGCTTTGGCCAAATGAAAAATTAGTTAAAGAAATGAAAGAAATAGCTAAGAAGTCTAAGGGAGATATAATGCTGACTGAAAATATTGATGATGTTAAAGGTGCAGATGTTATATATACAGATGTATGGGTTTCTATGGGAGAAGAAGAGCAATATGAAACAAGAATAAATCAACTTAAGGATTATCAAGTAAATATGGATATGATAAAGAAAACTGAAAATGAAAATGTTATATTTTTACACTGTCTTCCAGCATTTCACGATTTAGAAACTAAAGTTGCTCAGGAGATTTATGAAAAATTTGGATTATCAGAATTAGAGGTTACAGATGAAGTATTTAATTCAAAACATTCAAAGGTATTTGAAGAAGCTGAAAATAGAATGCATACTATAAAAGCTGTTATGGTTTCTACAATGACTGATGTAAATATGAACAATAATTTAGTATAAATATTCATAGATATTTCTTAGTTTAGGTTTTTCTTTAATAAAAATTCATAAAATATTTTAAATAGATCATTCAAAAACTCTTATTATATGTTAAAATAACTTATGTATCAACAAATTAAGAGGGAGGATTTGAGATATGAAAAAAATTATATTAGCTTTAACAACTTTTTTCTTAGTAATATCTTTAACAGCATGTTCAAGTGCAAAGCCAGAAGATACAATTGATAGTTTTTTTAACAGTGCAAAGAAGTTTGATTTTGAAGGCATGAATAAGGTGATGGAAAATAATGATGAAAAATATAAAGATATATTAAAAGAATTAGAGACAGAAGACCCAAATACACAATATGCTTTAGATTATCTAAAACAGAATGCATCTAAAATCACATATACAATAAAAGACAGTGAGGTTAAAGGTGATAAGGCAACAATCAAAGTAGAATGTAAATTTATAGATTCAACGCCATTACTTCAAGAGATAGTAGCTGAGGCATTTACAAAGATGATTGGTATGAGTTTTTCAGGACAAGACCTAACTGATGAGAAAACAACTGAAATGCTAGTATCTATTATGAAAGAAAAACAAAAAAGTGTTAAAGAGACTTATGTAACAAAAACTGTGGAGTTTGAATGTTCTAAAAAAGATAATAAATGGATAATAAGTTCAGTAAATGATGCAGTAGCTGATGTATTGTTATCTAATCTTGTTACAGCAGGACAAGAATTTTCTAACTCTATGAATGCCCTTGAATAATATTAGCTTAGGTGTAGTAAAGCAATAAATATATGACTATTTTTATAAATAAACATATAAATATTTACGAAGGATACTATTTCTGGTATCCTTTTTATTAATATACTGAAATACATGGTTAATTTCTATATTATTAAGAAACTATGATATATGTTATAAGCTTATACTATTTGATATAAACTTATAACATATATTTTTTATAATATAGTACATGAAATTTATTTAACTAATTTTAGATATTTATTGATAACTGATTCAGCTAAACATTTTGATGAATCAACAATATTTATTGAAGAATATGATTTTTCTAAAACTACATTTAAATCAGTACAAGCTATTACTATATTTTCTATAGATTCGCTTTTAACATCTTCGATAAGTTTATTCCAAATATCGATATTATGTGGATTTTCTTTATCTATTTTTATATTTTGAATAAGAGTGTTTAATTGTGTTTGCCATTCATCTTTAAATATAAATTCATGCCCATTATATATTATACCATTTTGGTAAATTGTAGATTCAAAGGTTGAACTAGTCGAAAAAAGAGTTACTTTTTGCGAGATAGTAGGTAATTTCTTAACTGTTTCTTCTACAATATTTAACAGTGGTATATTAATTGATTCTTTTAATTCTTTAAAATATATGTGTGCTGAATTGCATGGCATTGCAATAAAATTTACACCAGTTGCTTCAAGTTTTTGTAATCCATCAATTATAGTTTCTTTCATAAGTTCATGGTTTATTGGACGGTCAAGATAAAATGGAGTAGGTAATGAATATATCATCATCTTTGGAAATTCATCATCATATTTTGCTCCATATTGAGATTGACATTCATCGATAACTAAATCAATAAAGGGTGCTGTTGACCTTGGACCCATTCCAGCTAAAATACCGATTAATTTTTCATTCATAAAAATTATCCCCTTATATATAAATATATTTATATATAAAATTACGTTTTATAATAGATTATATTATACAATTATATAATATAAATATAAAGTAAATCTTTAGATTATATATTTTAGTATACTTTCTTATATAAAAATTATTTTAAATCAAGATTATCTAGTATTTTTAAAAATATTTTTACAGCAATATCTAAATCCTCTACAGAAACACTTTCATTAGGATTATGACTCACGCCTCCAGCACATCTTATAAATACCATACCAATATCAGTTATATTATCCATTTCCTGAGCATCATGGCCAGCACCACTATAAATATAAAAAGGATTAAGATTTAAATCTATAAAACTTTTTTCTATGATTTTTGTGATTTTATTGGAACATGGTACAGGGATATTTTCAAAAGCAAGTTCACTTGTATAATTAAGTTTTCTATTTTCACATATATGAGATATTTCATTAAATATCTTTTCTACTGAATTATCAAGAATTTCTTGAGAACAAGAACGTACATCAAGAGTAAATTCAGCTCTTTCAGGTACTACATTTGATGAAGACGGATAGAAATTCATCTTTCCGACAGTAGCAACCAAATCATTAGTCGTTTTAGCTAGATTTTCAATTGATAATACACATTCACAAGCACCACATCCAGCATCAAATCTCATATTCATTGGCAGTGTACCAGCATGTCCAGATTTACCATTTACTGATATCTTAAAACTTTTAAATCCTGTAATACTTGATACAATTCCAGCAGGAAGAGCTTCATTTTCTAAGACAGGTCCTTGTTCAATATGAAATTCTAAATATGCATCTATATCTTTTCTAGGATGTAAATTTATTAAGTTTTTAGTATTAAATCCAAATTTTGTTACAGCCTCTTCAAGTGTAATCCCATTTTCATCAACAGATTTAAGCAGTTTTTCTTTAAAAGTACCAGCAAAAACTTTGCTTCCCATTAAAGAAGTTTCAAATCGAGTTCCTTCCTCCTCAGCGAAAGCAACCAGCTTAATATTGAAAGGGTAAGACTTATTATTGTGTTTTGCTTCCTCAAGTCCAATTAGAGGAACTATTATTCCTAGCATACCATCAAATATACCTCCACATTTTACACTATCTTGATGAGATGCAACTACTAATGTAGGAGCATTTGGAAAACTTGATTTATATGTACCTATAACATTTCCAATGTCATCAATTTCAATATCAAGATTCAAATCTCTCATCCATGAACTAATTAAATCAATAGATTTTTTATGTTCTTCAGTTAAGATGAGTCTTGTAAGACCATTTGTTGTTGAACTTATTTTTCCTAATGTTTGTAGATATTCCATACATTTTTTTCCTAGCATATTTACCTCCTAAAGATATAATTTTTTATTTGAGTTAATATTAGCTTTTAAACTTATAATTTATAAACTTTCAAATAGTTTTGTATTTATAATAAAACACTATTTTAGCATTAACAATAATATAAGAATATAAAAGATGTAGAAGAAGAACAGAAGTTTTAAGTTAAAAATATTAAATATGATTTTTATTACTATAGTGTTTTTTTAAAGTAATATCTCTTTCCAGTTATAGGATAATTTTCAAGTGAAAATACCTTATGGTATCCAAATTTCTCATAAAATTTAGGTGCTTGAAAACTGAATGTATCTAAAAAAGCATATTTACAACCTCGTTCTTTAGCAATTTTTTCCGCATTATATAAAAGTTGACTTCCAGTGCCTTTATATCTAAGCTTCTCACTAACCCATAAGTATTTTATAGAAAGCCAATTACCATGAGTAACACCTATAAAACCCGCAATAATTTGGCCTGTTTTATCTCGAATATATATTCCTAAATCCACTGGATTTTTATCTTCAAGTCTAGCAAGATTATATTTTAATAATCCTTGAAAAATAGTATCTTCATCTTGTTTTTCTATTTTTTCTGTAATTTCTAATTCCATATTTGAATTGTCTCCTTGTATAATCTTTTGTATATTGGTATTTTTAACAAAATCAGTTGAAAGAATATAGTTTAACATTATTCTAATAGGCATTTATGCTGATGTCAAACTAAGAATAGTAATAAAATTATAAATACCTAGTAGAGATTAACAACAAAAAATAAAATACTACCAAAATAAATTCGATAATATTTCACTTAAACCACTCAAATACAGAAACATATGTAGCATATTTTATACTTCTTTTTTACTATAGATTTTTGATGATATAAAATATGAAACCACAAATAGAAAAGTAGCAATAAATGGAAGAGAATATGTTAGTGTATTAAATATAATTTCTATAGAAATAGGTGAACTAATATTTTCTAAAATACTTTTAAAAACCAATAAAGCTAGTGTTGGAACTAAAAAGCATAAAATCATTAACAAACGAGCTCTTTCTGTACCAAATTTATAAATAAGTGGTAAAATAAGGCTACCAAAACATATAGAAACTGATAAGGTTAATGCATTGATAAGTAGTGTTTCACTTAATACAAGTGTATTTTTAAAATAACCGATAATGATACTAACTATAAGTGAAACAAGGACACCTATAAAGCTAAATATTAACATAGTTAAATATTTACTTAATACAATATCATTACGTTTAATAGGCATTGTAAGTACATAACTATCCCATTTATTTAAATCATCATATGAAAATGTTGAAACAATCATTGTAGTACATAAAACTATAATAACACCTATAAAGTTATTAACATTTCCATCTCCCAAAGAAGACATAAAGCCAAACATAATGATGAATAAAAGTATAAACTTTACATTTCCTTTCAAATTAAGTAAATCTTTTAAAATTAGACCTTTCATTATTTATCACCTCTCACATAAAATAACATAATTTCTTCTATAGACGTATTATCAACAATACAGTTTGGATGTTTTGATATAAATCTATGTTTATCTTTAAGAAGTACATCATATCCAAATTGACTTTTACGATAATATGAATAATCTTCTTTTGTAAGGTTACCAAAGTCACTAGGTTTACATTTTAAAATTCCCATAGTATCAATTAATTCATCCTTATTTTCACTAAATACAATTTTTCCTTTATGTATAAATGTAATATAGTCTGCTATTTTATCTAAATCGCTTGTAATATGTGAAGATAAAATAATAGAGTGTTCTTCATCTTGTATAAAATCTAAAAATATATCTAGTATTTCTTCACGAACGATAGGGTCAAGTGAACTAGTTGCTTCATCTAGTATTAATAGTTTTGGTTTATGTGATAGGGCTACAGCAATACTAAGTTTCATCTTATTACCCTTTGAAAACTCCTTAATTAGTTTATTGTCTGGTACTCTCAGCTTTTTTAAGTAGTCTTTGAATAATGTGTGACTCCAATTTTTATAGATTTTACTCATGATTTTTGAAACATGGTCAGTATTTAAGTTTTCATGAAAGTTACTTCCCTCAAATACAACACCAATTTGTTCCTTAATTTCTTTTTCATTTTTTTTATTATCAAGACCAAAGATTTCTATATTTCCACTATCATAAGAAATTAAATTTAAAATTGCTTTTAATGTAGTTGTTTTTCCTGCACCATTTTCACCTACAAATCCCATTACACTCCCTTTTGGTACTGAAAAAGATATATCTTGTAGGCTAAAATCCTTATAAGTTTTGTTTAAATTTTTTATAGTTATTGCGTCCATATTTATCATTCTCCTTTATATAATAAAAATAAAATATCTTTTAATTCGTCATATGTAATATCACTACTTTTTGCTGTATCAACTGCTTTTTGTAGGTACTCTTCAATTAAACGAAATTGTTCTTCTTTGACAAAATCCATGTTTTTACTAGATACAAAACTGCCTTTACCAGTAACTGTCTCAATAAATCCGTCTTGTTCTAAATCGCTATATGCTCGTTTTGTAGTAATTACACTTATTCT
Source organism: Clostridioides sp. ZZV15-6383 (assembly GCF_020657735.1). Lineage (NCBI taxonomy): Bacteria > Bacillati > Bacillota > Clostridia > Peptostreptococcales > Peptostreptococcaceae > Clostridioides > Clostridioides sp. ZZV15-6383. Next base: position 43,908 of record NZ_JAGWCV010000022.1, read on the forward strand.
AAGTTCCTTTGCCAATAGTCTCATACTTGGAAGAGCTGATCCTTCTGATAACTCTCCACCTATAATCATACTTTTAATTTGTGTAGTAATCTGTTCATATATTGGCTTTCCACTCGAATTACTAATAACTATATTCAACAAAGCACCTCCTTAAAGCGTATATATAGTATATATACATTATATAAATATATATATACTATGTCAATTAGTTTTAGAAAAAAAGTAATTGGAAACTTTATACATTTGATAAAAGACTAATTTATTAAATAGATTGAAGTTTTAAAAAAAATTTATAAATATTATTCAAAATACTACCAATAAATTGGAAATGCTAACTTAAAAAAGTATTAAAGTTTAGTTTATAGCTAAATAAAAGTTTAGTTCAATGGTAAACTTTCTGTATTTTCAGTTTTGACATACATATTTTTTTGTAATATATTTATATTATCAATTAGAGATAAGGAGAGTGAGAAGAGATATTTAATTTAGATAAGACATTAAAAAAAGATTTAAATCAGGAATACACAGAAAGTAAAAGTTTAGTTATGAATAAAAGTAAATACATGAATGTTTGCTTTAAGAATTATATTAAAGTAGTAGAAGGAATGTATACTAAGAGAGACTTAATTCCATTAAAATTAATAAACTCTATGGATAAAAATAATAAGATTAGAAAGACGTTACATGAATTATCTTGTGAATTTGAATATCCAAAAACTTCTTTATCTTCATTGTTTACAGAACTTAAAAAAATGGATTTTCTACAAAGAGTGAAAAATGGTGAATATATGATAAATCCACATATAGCATATAAAGGTAGTAGAGCTGATAAAGAAAGTTTATTAGAAGAATATAATCAGATAAAAAGACCTAGTAAGGTTAGTAAATAAGGAAGAAGGTTTTTATATGAGTTTAAAACTTGATAGAAATGTTCTACAGTGGTTTGATTATGTATTTGAGAATGAAAAAACTAGTTTGAGACACTACAATTTTAACTGTACACTAAAAGAAATTAGTTCTGCTAGTTTAAATAAAGTAGCTTTTATATTAGAAAAAAATAACTCTAGGTATTGGAAGCTTTATTTTGAAATACCAGCTGAAGTTACTTTAAAACTTAAACAAAACATTCATCCTTTATTTAGGGAGTATATATACGAACAAGTATCACTGTATAATAATAATCAAATTTACAATTTTGTAAATTCAAGCATATTAAAAGTGTTTAATAATATTGCTATTTATCAATATAATGTTTTAGAAAATATATATACTATTGATTTTAGAAAGAACTTTATAGATAAATGCCAGTATTTATTAATAGGTGAAAAAAGACTTATAGATGAGGATTTATATTTAAGAGCAAAATCAAAAGAAGTATTCGATTTTTTTAACTCAGATGGAACATTTAATTTAACACTGAGTTTCGATATACAAAAAAATGAAAATTTACTTGATAGTCTTTTAGAGCTTAGAAAATCAATAATTATAAATGAGAGAATTTAATTTATTTGGATATAATATTAAAATGGAGGGATTTATATGGACGTAGAAAAAATGACTTTAAGAGTTCAAAAAAGTTTAAATGAGGCTTATAATGAAGCAGTAAAAAATCATAACCAACAAGTAGATGTAATTCATCTTTTCTCAGCACTTATTAATCAAGAGGATGGATTAATACCAAATATAATCGAAAAAATGAATATATCAATTGATTCTTTGAGAAATACTGTAAACTTTGAAATTGATAAGCTACCAAAAGTGTATGGAGAAGGTGCTGACTCACAAGGCGTATCAGCTACTAGAAAAATAAATGAGGTGCTTATAAAGGCAGAGAGCATTTCTAAAGAATTTAAAGATTCATATATAAGTGTAGAGCATGTTATGCTTGCAATGATGGAAACAGAATCAAAATCAGTTGTTGGTAAAATATTAAAGCAATATAATATAAATAAAAATGATTTTTTAAGTGTTTTATCACAAGTGAGAGGTAGTCAAAGAGTAGAAACACAAGACCCAGAAGGAACATATGATGCACTTGCTAGATATGGAACAAACTTAGTAGATTTGGCTAAGAAAAATAAATTAGACCCTGTAATTGGAAGAGATGAAGAAATAAGAAGAATTATAAGAATTTTATCAAGAAGAACTAAAAATAACCCTGTATTAATTGGGGAGCCAGGTGTAGGTAAAACTGCAATTGTTGAAGGATTAGCAGAGAGAATCGTAAGAGGAGACGTACCAGAAGGATTAAAAGATAAAATTGTATTCTCACTTGATATGGGTGCTTTAATTGCTGGTGCAAAATATAGAGGTGAATTTGAAGAAAGATTAAAGGCAGTATTAAAAGAAGTTCAAAGCTCTGATGGAAAAATAATACTATTTATAGATGAGATTCATACTATAGTTGGAGCTGGTAAAACAGAAGGTTCAATGGATGCAGGTAATCTTATCAAGCCTATGCTTGCAAGAGGCGAATTAAACTGTATTGGTGCAACTACTTTTGATGAATACAGAAAGTATATCGAAAAAGATAAAGCACTTGAAAGACGTTTTCAACCTGTAATTGCAGAGGAACCTACTGTTGAAGATACAATATCTATACTTAGAGGTTTGAAAGAAAGATTTGAGATACATCATGGAGTAAGGATTCATGATAATGCTATTGTAGCAGCAGCAAAGCTTTCTCATAGATATATACAAGATAGATTTTTACCAGATAAAGCAATTGATTTAATTGATGAAGCTGGATCTATGATTCGTAGTGAAATAGATTCATTGCCAACAGAACTAGATGTTGTCAGAAGAAAGTTATTTACATTAGAAACTGAAAGAGAAGCTTTACTTAAAGAAAATGATGATAAAAGTAAATCAAGATTGGATGATATTCAAAAAGAAATAGCAGAGTTAAAATCTAAAAATGATGAAATGACAGCAAAATATGAAAAAGAAAAGAGTCAAATATTAGATATTAAAAACTTAAAAGCTCAATTAGATGAAGCTAAAGGTAAAGCTGAAAAGTATGAGAGAGAATATGATTTTAACAAAGCAGCAGAGGTTAAATATGGTGAAATACCTAAATTAGAAGAACAAATAAAACAATACGAAGAAAATATGAAAGATGGTTCTGAAAATTCGCTTTTAAAAGAAGAAGTTACTGAAGAAGAAATATCTAGTATTGTATCAAAGTGGACAGGTATACCAGTAACTAAACTAGTTGAAGGAGAAAGAGAAAAATTACTTAAACTAGAAGATGAACTTCATAAAAGAGTTATTGGACAAGATGAAGCAGTTACAGCTGTTTCAAATGCAGTAATACGTGCAAGAGCAGGGTTAAAAGATGAAAGAAAACCAATTGGTTCATTCATTTTCCTAGGACCTACAGGTGTTGGTAAAACTGAACTTGCAAAAACTCTTGCTAGAAATTTATTTGATAGTGAAGATAATATAATTAGAATTGATATGTCTGAATATATGGAAAAACATGCTGTATCAAGATTGGTTGGACCTCCTCCAGGATATGTGGGATATGAAGAAGGTGGTCAACTTACAGAAGCAGTTAGACGTGCTCCTTATTCTGTAATATTATTTGATGAGATAGAAAAAGCACATGAGGATGTATTTAATATGTTCTTACAGATATTGGATGATGGTAGACTTACTGATAATAAAGGTAAGACTGTAGATTTCAAAAATACTCTTATAATAATGACTTCTAATATAGGAAGTAATTATCTATTAGATGCAGGAGGTAATATAACAGAGACTACTAACAATTTAGTAATGAATGAAATGAAGCATAGATTTAAACCTGAGTTTTTAAATAGAGTAGATGATATTATAATGTTTAAGCCTCTAGACCAAGAAGATATCAAGAAAATTATAGACATATTTATGAAAGATTTAAAAAATAGGTTAAAAGAAAAAGATATTACTATTGAAGTTACAGATTCAGCTAAAGATGTTATGGTTAGAGAAGGTTATGACCCTGTATATGGAGCAAGACCGCTTAAGAGATATATAGGAAATACATTAGAAACTGTAATTGCAAAGAAACTTATTGCTGGAGATGTGTATAATGGATGTACAATAATTATAGATGGAAAAGATGAAAATATTGAAGTTTTAGTTAAATAATAAAAAAATCAGTAGGACAAAATATTTGGTATATTGTGTCCTACTGATTTTTTATTTATAATATCTTTATCATATTTATAGAAATATGTATTTTTAAATATTTGAATTTTTTAATAAATATTAATAAAGTATAGGATATAAAAAAGTAAAATTACTTATATAATTAATGAGTATGAAAGGATATAGTGTCTAATGAAAAACATATTTTACTATGAAACTAAAATTGGAAAAATAGGAATAGCAGAAAAAAATAATTATATTACAAATCTGTTTTTTGGAACATCTAGTTTAGATTATGAAAAATATTTACTCAAAGAAACAAAAGTTATAAAAGAAGCAAGTAAACAGCTAAAAGAATATTTAGATGGAGATAGAAAAGAATTTGATTTACCATTACAGTTGTCAGGTGGTGAGTTTAGTAAAAAGGTCTGGAATGAACTCCGTAAAATTCCATATGGTGAAACAAAAACTTATGTAGAACTAGCAAACATAATTAATAATCCTAAAGCATGTAGGGCAGTGGGAATGGCTAATAGCAAAAATCCTATTTCTATTTTTATACCTTGCCATAGACTTGTTGGTTCCAATGGTAGTTTAAGAGGATATTTAGGAGGAATAAAGGTAAAAGAATATTTATTAAAACTTGAACAAGAAAATAAATAATATGAACATATGGTAAATAAAAGTTTAAAAATAGTAATTTATATATAAAATTTAAATCAATTCTAAAGAATTAAAAGAAAGTTAAATGAATATAAAAAAATTATATGTTTATAAAAAATTTTATAATAAAAATCATCCTAAAAAATATATAAAAATAGAAAAAATATACAAGATTCTACAATAATAGATTTTTTTGTTATTATTACGAGTTTTTTATTGCAACTGTAGAATAAAAGTATTATTATATAATTAAGATAATTATCTAGGAAAATTTTGGATAATCAAAATATATTTTATAAAATAAAAATATAATTATATAAACTTTATTGAAAATTTGTTGGGAATTTCTGACTAACATTAAGAACGTAAGTTTGTTGGGGGATGGTATATGTGGAAAAGTCAAATACTACTGTTACAAAAAAAGAAAAAATTGAAGATATAGGAATGAAATTAGACTATTTATTGAGTGAAGATATTGCTTTTTATGAATTATTACTTGAGATTTTGTATAAAGAGAAAGAAGAGAATTAATTCTCTTCTTTAATGAATCTTTTTAGATAGGCATTATCAATCATTTTTTCTATAGCTTCTCTATCTTCTTTTTCAAGAGAATATATTTTTTCTAAAAGTTTTTTTGTTTTTTCACTTACTGATAAGTTCTCTATGATTAATTTATCTTCTTCGCTTATTTTTGTATTCTCATTTACACCTAATAAATAATCTGTTGATGTTTTCAATGCTTTTGCTAATCTTACTATTATTTCACTTTTAGGTTCTCTTAAATTATTTTCATAACGTGACAAGCTAGCTTCAGTTATACCAACTTTAGTAGCAAGTTCTTTTTGATTTATATCTAATTCTTTTCTCAGATTTGCTATTCTATCTCCTAAACTTTCCATATGTACATCACTCCTTACCGAAATTATAAGTTATTTTGATAAAAAGTAAAATAAAATTACCAAAAATATAAAAAAAAAAGATTAAAATAAGAAAATATATTGAAAATTACCATTTGTATATGTATAATATGAATTATACAAATGGTAATTAATTGAGAGGTGATGTATTGAAAATAAAAACTGAATTAATTCGTAAATATATAAATTGTTGAATGTTTTAACTTAAATATAAACAATATAAAAATATATAAATTTTTGATAATAAAATTACCAAATGTATAAAATAAATCAATAGTATTGATAATTTAATGCTTTAATAAAGATATAATTTAGTTATAATAGATAAAAATACAATTTACTAATAAAGCAAAGTATTATTAAAATAATGTTCTTTAAGATAAGCTTTTATTAGATATACAATTGATAGAGATAATCATATTAAAAAATCGAAATAATAAGTTTAAATATTTAAATAATCTAAAAATCAATCGTAAAATATTATTTCTTAGAAATTAAAATGGATTAAGTAAATGGAGGAATTGATATGGTAATAATTAGGAGTCAAGATAAAACTAATTTAATGCAGGCAAACCGAATTAAAATAGATGATAGGCAAATTTATGTGATATTTGAAAATAGTATTGATACTATAAAAATAGGTGATTATGAAAGTAACACAAGAGCTATGCAAGTGGTGGATAATATACAAAATTTTATTGAAAATGGAACAAAATATGATTATATAACATCTAATAAAATTAGATACAATATCAATAAAATATTTCAAATGCCAACTAAATAGTGAGTGTGTATTTTTATGTTTAAGAACTAAAGCCCTCTTTTATACAGTATGAAAGAGGGCTTTACATATTTATAAGTATGGAAGTATATGTGTTTTATCAGTAGATTATTTAATAAGGTATGATGGACCAATTAAATAATAAGAATTCTCCTAAAACAGCAAGTATTAAATATATAATAGCTTCATTTTTATAAAGAAAGGTAATTTTTTTGCTTATATCATCATCGATTGTAATAGCAATCTCATCTTGAGTAATATTTTTACATATAGATGAAAACATAGAATTTTTCTTTATAAGATTAAATAAATTACTTACACATATCCATAGGAAATATCCTAAAACAGTACCTAATGTATTCATCATTAAATCATCAATATCTGTAGCTCTGAAATTAAATAATTGACAAAATTCAATTGATAATGAAAAACCTAATCCAGTTAATGACACATTGACAATATTTCTAAAATTTTTCCAAATTAAAGGTAGTAAGAATCCCAAAGGCATAAACATAATTATATTTAAAATATAAGTTAAAATACCATTTGAGTTAAATGGTATTAAATTTATTTCATTAATCCTAAAAAGGTTACTATACTTTCCTATATCCCATATGCTCCCAATACCAGCTTTACTAAGTGCTAAGTAAATATATAATAAAAAAATATATACCCATACTAAATATATCACTAAGTTCTTTTGACCTTTCAAATCTTTTCTTTTTATAACTACTATTTGGTATATTAAACATGGTAATATAACACAAAGAAATGAATAAAATGTCCATATCATTTTATTTTTTCTCCTTTCAAAATTTGTATTTTTAGTTCTATAAGTACTATCTTTATATTAAACTTTAAGTTTAAAAAATCTTTTAATAAAATCTTAAAAATTTATTAACTTATAAAAAATATATATAATCAAATTTTCTACAATTATATTTAGATGGATAAAAATTTTATCGTATGTATAAATATTATAAATATATGGAAATAATAATAGTATATTTTGGTAAAGTAGGAGGAATTCTATGAAATGGATTAAATGGTATAGTATTACGTGTATATGTATTTTTACAGTAGTAGCTTTTTATATGTTTATATTTCCTAGTAAAATAGAAACAATTGATACTTCATCTGCTTATAGCCTTATTGAAAAGAAAGTGCCAAATAGTGCTGTATATCAAGGGTATAAAAAGAATCCAGTTAATGGTACTACTACAATTTATTATAACTATAATAATTCAACTCATATAGTTAAATTATCACATCCCGAAGACTATTCAAGGGAGATTAACTGGAATAAAGTTTCAAATATTAGATTTGATTAATTCATAATCTTTATAGACATTTATGTTTTTATGTCAAATATTTTGTAACTTTATTTGTAGTCGAGCACTTTCTATTATAGAAGTGCTTTTTCTGCTTTATATCATAAAAAATATTAATCTATAATTTGTAAAATACACTAAAAAGATAATTACATAATATGATTGTGTAATATATTGATAAAAAATCGTAATAATTTTTTATTAGTATATGCTAATATTTTTTTAGATTTTTCGTAATTAATCAATAGAAAAATATATTATAATAATATTATGAAAATTTTAAAAAGTAAGAGAGAGGTAATATTATGAGAAGTGATATAAAAAAAGGAATAGAAGGAGCTCCAAAGAGAGCGTTAATGTATGGAATGGGTCTTACTAAAGAAGAAATTGAAAGGCCATTAATAGGGATAGTAAATGCACAGAATGAGGTGATTCCTGGACATCTTCATCTTGATGAAATAGCAGAAGCTGTAAAAAATGGAGTGAGAATGAGTGGTGGTTTGCCATTAGAATTTCCTGCTATAGGAGTATGTGATGGTATAGCTATGGGACATGTAGGAATGAATTATTCACTTGCTTCAAGAGAATTAATAGCAGATTCAATAGAAGCTATGGCTATGGCACATGGTTTTGATGCTTTAGTACTTATACCTAATTGTGATAAGATAGTGCCAGGGATGTTAATGGCAGCTGCAAGACTTAATATACCAAGTGTTGTTGTGAGTGGTGGACCTATGCTTCCAGGTAAAAAAAATGGAAAAGTATATGATTTTAATTCTGCAATGGAAGGTGTTGGAGCATGTAAAGATGGAACAATGAGTGAAGAAAAATTAGAAGAATTAGCTATGAACTCTTGTCCTGGATGTGGTTCATGTTCTGGACTTTTTACAGCAAACAGTATGAATTGTTTAACAGAAGCCTTAGGGATGGGTATACCATATAATGGTACTGCTGCATCACATTCTGGAGAAAGAAAAAGAATAGCAAAATATGCAGGTATGTATGTTATGGAGCTACTTAAGAATAACATAAAACCTAGAGATATTTTAACAATAGATGCTTTTAAAAATGCTATAACTGTAGATATGGCAATGGCTGGTTCTACAAATACAGTACTTCATTTACCTGCGATAGCTTATGAATCAGGAATAGAGCTTAACTTAGATTTTTTTGATGAGATAAGTGAAAAAACTCCTTGTTTAACAAAATTAAGTCCAAGTGGAAAACATCATATTGAAGATTTACATATGGCAGGAGGAATACCAGCTATAATGAATGAACTTTCAAAGATAAAAGGAATAAATTTAGACTGTAAAACTGTAACAGGTCATACTATAGGAGAAAATATAAGAAATTGTGAAATAGAAAATGAAGAGGTAATACATACATTAAAAAATCCATATAGTAACCAAGGTGGGCTTGCAATATTGAGGGGAAATCTTGCTATAAATGGAGCTGTTGTAAAAAAGTCAGCAGTTGCAGAAGAAATGTTAGTTCATGAAGGACCAGCAAGAGTTTTTAATTCAGAAGAAGAAGCTGTGAGTGCTATATTTGGTAAAAAAATAAACAAAGGTGATGTTATAGTCATAAGATATGAAGGACCAAAAGGTGGTCCAGGAATGAAAGAAATGTTATCTCCTACATCAGCAGTTGCAGGGATGGGACTTGATAAGCATGTGGCACTTCTTACTGATGGTCGTTTTTCAGGAGCAACTAGAGGAGCATCTATAGGTCATATTTCTCCAGAAGCTATGGAAGGTGGTTTAATTGGAGTAGTTGAAGAAGGAGATGTGATTTCTATAAATATACCAGAAAAAAAATTAGAGTTAAAAGTAAATGAAGTTGAAATAGAAAATAGAAAATTAAAATTTAAACCTTTAGAACCCAAAATAAAACATGGATATTTAAGTAGATATGCTAAACTGGTAACATCAGCAAATACAGGAGCAGTTTTAAAATAGTAGACTATATTTACGAAAATTAGAAAAAGTTAAGTAAATATTAATTGGATACCTTAAGTGTTATAGCACTAATGAGGTATCCTTTTTGTTTTACATAAAAAATATAAATGTTTATATGCAAAATTATTAAAGATATTCTATGTCAGTTTTGTATATGTAAGTAAACATGTAT
>NZ_JAGWCV010000023.1:0-53600 GCF_020657735.1 Clostridioides sp. ZZV15-6383
AATAATGAAAGAATACAATTAAAAAACGGAATGAGTCCGATTGAATATCGAACTCATTCCGAGTAAAGATAGCCTTTTTTAAGTCTGTCTACTTGACAGGGACATATCCAATTTTGAGACAGCCTCTAAATTATTTTATATTATTTTTCAACCAACAAGTCTGCAACTTTATAAATTGGACCAGCACCAGCAGTTATTACTAAATCATTGTCATTAACATTTTCACGTAAATATTTTACTATATCTTCAAATTCTTTTATATAGATAGCATCTACGTTGTTTTGATATAATTTTTCAACCAAGTCTTTAGAATGTATATCTCCTGGGTCATTTTCTCTAGCAGCATATATATCTGTTATGATAACTTTATCAGCTGCATAGAATGCTTCTGAGAATTCACCCAAAAGAGATTTTGTTCTAGTGTAAGTATGTGGTTGGAAGACGCACCATAAAGTAGATTTTTTTAATTTTTTAGCAGCAGCCAAAGTAGCTTTTAGCTCAGTTGGATGATGCGCATAATCATCTATTACTAAAGCATGATTATAATGTCCTTTAGCTTCAAATCTTCTTCCTACACCTTTATAGATTTTTATATTTTTTCTTATAGTCTCTAAATCAATACCAGAAACAAGAGCTGCCATTATAGCAGAAGAAGCATTGTATATGTTATGAAGACCATATACAGAAAGTTCAAATTCTCCTAAATCTTTTCCTTGATATTCTATTTTAAACATTCCATGACCACTATTGTCGAAGTGAATATCTTTTATTATAGCATCATTATCAGAATCCCTACCATATTTTATAATAGTAGCTTTAACATCATACAATATGTCATCAACATTTTCATCATCGCCATTTATTATAAAATAACCTTCTGGAGGTAATAGCTTACCAAATTTGTTAAAAGAAGCCTTGATTTCATCTATTCCAGAGAAATAATCAAGATGGTCTTCCTCAACATTTAAAACTATAGATATTTTTGGATTAAAATTAAGAAAACTATCTACATATTCACATGCTTCAGTTATAAAGTGGTCAGAATTACCTATCTTAACATTACCACCTATCATACTTAAGTTACCACCAACTAGTATAGTTGGGTCTAAGTCTGCATATTCAAAGATTGTAGACAACATAGAGGTTGTAGAAGTTTTTCCATGTGTTCCAGAAACTGCTATAGAATTTTTATATTCTCTCATGATTTGGCCTAAAAAAGTTGCCCTGTTCATTACTAATTTATTTTTTTCTTTAGCAGCTATAAGTTCTTCGTTATCTGGGTGAACTGCTGCTGTATAAACAACCATATTTACATTATCTGATATATTCTCTTTTTTCTGACCGATATAGATAGTTGCCCCTTGGTCCCTAAGTTTGTCTAATAGGTATGATTCGTTTGAATCCGAACCTGAAACTTGATAACCTTTATTGATACATATTTCAGCTAATGCACTCATACTGATGCCGCCAATTCCTATAAAATGTATATTCATAATAAAACCACCTTTCTTTTTAATTAAGTCCTACAATATGAACTATTTCTGTGGTATAATAATATAATGTTCAATATTTTATAATTAATATGCATATAATATTATATGTATTTTATTTTTGAATATAATAAAACATAAGCAATATTATACCACAATAAGGATTGTTATGCATTAGTTAGTTTAACGTTATATAAAGGTACTTGTAGGAGGAAATAGTAATGAAATTTAAAAGAACAGAGAGAATTGGAGCAATAGTCAAAATACTGTCCGATAATCCAAATAAAATATATACATTAAGTTATTTTACGAATCAATTTAATGCAGCAAAATCAACAATAAGTGAAGATTTATTAGTTGTGAAGAATGTATTTGAAAAGCTACATTTAGGTAAAGTTATAACTATCTCAGGAGCAGCAGGAGGAGTAAAATATATACCTAAAACTTCTATAGCAGAAAATGCAGAGTTCTTAATGGAATTATGTGAAAAAATATGTGACAAGTCTAGAATATTATCTGGTGGTTTTTTATATTTGATTGACTTAATTTATGACCCTACAATAGCTGCTAAGATAGGAAAGATATTTGCATCAAATATTGAGTATGTGGATGCAGATTATGTTGTGACAATGGAAACAAAAGGTATACCTATGGCACTTATGACTGCAAAAGCTATGAATTTACCTCTAGTTATAATAAGAAAAGATATAAAAGTGTCAGAAGGTCCTACCCTTAGTATGACATATGTGAGTGGAAACAGCTCTAAGGTTGAAAGTATGAGTTTACCAAGAAAAGCTCTTAAACCAGATAGCAAAGTTATAATTATAGATGACTTTATGAGGGGTGGAGGTACTATAAAAGGAATGGTAGACCTTATGAATGAATTTGGTGCAGAGGTTATAGGTACTGGAGTATTTATATCTACAACTAATCCTTCTGAAAAAATGGTAAAAGATTATATTTCATTAATTCAGTTGGATGTTAATGGAGATAAAATAGTAGTAGAGCCAAACTTAAAGACTTTTAAAGATGAATATAGAAATGAAGATTTAGATGAAGAAGAAGATTCAGAATTTGAATTTGAGATAGATGAAGATTAATAAAAAAATATTTAGAAAAATATGTAAAAATAAAAAGAGGATATCCCTAGTTGCTCATAGAATTATTTAAAAAACAGTTTATATTAATTTATTCCAGCGATAATAATTTTAATATAAATTAATTTCTGTCAAAATCAAAGGGGGATATTTTGGTATGAAGATAACTGACGTAAGAGTAAGAAAATTAACAGAAGAAGGTAAGATGAAATGTATAGTTTCAATAACTTTCGATAATTTGTTTGTAGTACATGATATAAAAGTTATAGAAGGCCATAATGGCCTATTTATAGCAATGCCTAGCAGAAAAGTAGGCGAAGGTAATTTCAGGGATATAGCTCATCCAATAAATGCAGAAATGAGACAAGTTTTAGAAGATGCAGTTTTACAAGCATATCATGAAGCATTAGTTCAATGGGAAGTAGCTGCTGAATAACAATAAATATATATAATGGAGAGAGCCCGAACATTTAGGCTCTTTTTAAATGTAGAATTTCTATTAAAATATGTACTTTTTAGTAAAAAAGTGCTATATTATTAGTGATAACGTATATGTTGTATACAAATTGTTAAATAAATGTATTATAATGTATATTGATTGAGAGAATAATACGAATAAAATTAAATTTGATTGAATGGAGTGTATCAATGAACTTTAAAGCTATAATCCTTGCTGCTGGCAAAGGAACAAGAATGAAGTCTAAATACCCAAAAGTTATACATAAAGTATGCGGAAAAGAAATGGTCAACCATATTATAGATGTTTCAAAAAAATCAGGTGTAAGAGATACTGTTGTGATTTTGGGACATGAAGCTGATGTAGTAAAAGAAAAACTTGCAGAAGAAACTATAATAGCCATGCAAACAGAACAACTTGGAACAGGACATGCTGTAAAGATGGCTAAAGAATATATTAATGATGAAGATACAATTGTTGTACTTTGTGGAGATACTCCACTTATAAAGGAAGAGACACTAAAGAAACTATTTGAATATCATATAGAAAATAAATATCATGCCACAGTTCTTACAACAAGAGTTGGAAATCCAACAGGTTATGGTAGAATAATAAGAGATAAGAAGGGCGACCTCCTTAAAATAGTAGAACAAAAAGATGCAAATTCAGAAGAAAAAATGATAAGTGAGATAAACTCTGGAATTTATTGTTTCAATGGAAAAAGTCTTAGAGAAGCTTTAGATTTGCTAAATAATAACAATGCACAAGGCGAATATTATTTAACTGATACTGCTAAAATAATGAGAGATAAAGGATTAAAAGTGGGTGCATTTGCAGGTTCAACTATTGAAGAACTTATGGGTGTTAACTCAAGAGTAGAATTATCAAAGGCTGAAGAGATTATGAGAAGAAGAATAAATGAATCTCACATGGTAAATGGAGTGACTATAATAGACACTAACTCTACCTATATAGAATCTGACGTTGTGATAGGTAATGATACTATAATATATCCAGGTGTTATGTTACAAGGAAAAACAAAGATAGGTTCAGACTGTATAATTGGAATGAATTCATTTATAACAAATTCAGAAATAGGTGATGGTACAGAAGTAAAAAATTCAACTGTAATTGATAGTAAAGTTGGAGAAAATACTACTGTTGGTCCATATGCATATCTAAGACCAAAGAGTAACTTAGGAAACAATGTGAAAATAGGTGATTTTGTAGAAGTAAAAAATGCTATTATAGAAGATGGTTCAAAAGCATCTCACCTTTCTTATATAGGGGATGCACATGTTGGTAAAAATGTAAATATTGGATGTGGAGTAGTCTTTGTAAACTATGATGGTAAAAATAAATTTAAATCAATAGTAAAAGATAATGCATTTATAGGTTCAAATTCTAATTTAGTTGCTCCAGTAGTTGTGGAAGAAAAAGGATATATAGCAACAGGTTCAACAATAACACATGATGTTCCAGATGGAGCTTTGGCAATAGCTAGAGAAAGGCAAGTTATTAAAGAGGGCTGGGTAGAAAAGAAGAATCAAAAAGATGACCAAAGTAAGTAGTTATATAGTTTATTATTTTGGCTAAAAAATTTAGCTCGAAATTATTATAAATTATATTCATTAGTATTTTAAAATTTTCAGGAGGGTTACATAAATGAATACTAGCGGAAGCGAGATTAAAATTATTGCAGGTAATTCATCGAAAGAGTTAGCACAGAAAATAGCTGACTATATAGGTGTATCAGTGTTAGATTGTGAAGTAGGTACATTTAGTGATGGTGAAATATGTGTAAACATGAATGAAACAGTAAGAGGCTGTGATGTGTTTGTAGTGCAATCTACTAATAGTCCAGTGAATGATAACTTAATGGAGTTATTAATCTTAATTGATGCGTTAAAGAGAGCATCAGCAGGAAGAATAACAGCAGTTATTCCTTATTATGGATACGCAAGACAGGACAGAAAGGCTAAGGCAAGAGATCCAATCACTGCTAAATTAGTTGCAAATTTAATAACTGCTGCTGGAGCAGATAGAGTATTAACAATGGATTTACATGCAGCTCAAATACAAGGATACTTTGATATACCATTAGACCACTTACTAGGTGGAACGATATTAGCAAATTATTTCAATGAAAAGAAAATAGAAGATTTAGTAGTAGTATCTCCTGACTTAGGAAGTGTTACTAGATCAAGAAAATTTGCTAATACTTTAAATGGAGAAGTTCCAATAGCTATAATAGATAAGAGAAGACCAAAAGCTAATGTATGTGAAGTTATGAATTTAATAGGTGATGTTAAAGGTAAAAATGTTATACTATTAGACGATATGATAGACACAGCAGGAACAATAGTTAATGCTGCAAATGCACTAAAAGAGTTTGGAGCAAAGGATGTTTATGCTTGTTGTACTCATGGTGTATTATCAGGACCAGCTATTGAAAGAATTGCTAATTCAGAGATAAGTGAGTTAATAGTTCTTGATACTATACAACTTCCTGAAGAGAAAAGAATAGATAAGATAAAGATAAAAACTGTAGCTCCTTTATTTGGTGATGCTATAAGAATGATATTCTCTAACGAATCAGTAAGCAAATTATTCTAATTTATTAGATTTATAGGAGTTGTTTAAAAGGATAAAAACCTTTTAAGCAACTCTTTTTTAGTATTTGATGATTTTATAAAATACTATATTGTAATAGCTTTTAGCTTTCAAATAAATACTAGCAAAGGATGGAAATGATAATGATAAAACTAAATGATAATTTATAAATATCTCCTTACGATATATGATGATTGTAGGGAGATGTTTCTTTTTGTGGAGTATAGTTATTTTTAGAAATCATGTTTCAATATGTAAATTTTTGGTATATATAAATAATATAACATGTGTTGCTAAAATGTGGTAACTATTATATAATATATGTGGATATGTATATCTATTATGAGTTATATATTATTCTGAATTTAATAAAATAGAAACGTTGATGTATGTTCTGTGATGTGGGCACCTTGGAGCATATTGAGTTAGTGGTGCAACCGGCTATGAAATTGTATTTATTTATAGATACTTCTATTTTCATAGTTTTTTTGTTTAAAAATGGTTATATGCTAGAAATAAATCTGGTTAGTACGTGTAAATAATTTTACTTAGATTTTTAACCAGATATATTATAAATAAATATTAATTAAAAATTGAGGGGGAATAAAAATGAAGTTAAGAAAGAATAAAAAAGGTTTCACTTTAGTGGAATTATTGGTAGTAATTGCAATTATAGGTATATTAGCAGTAGTAGCAGTTCCAGCTTTATTTAGTAATATAAATAAGGCTAAGGTAGCAAGTGTTGAGTCTGATTATAGCTCAGTTAAGAGTGCAGCATTATCTTATTATTCAGATACTAATAAGATACCAGTTACAACAGGAGATAAAACTGGTTTAACTAGCTTAAATGATTATATGGAATCTCTTCCTGATAAAGCAGATATAGGTGGAAAATATGAATTGATTAAAGTTAGTAATAAATTAGTATTACAGATAGGTACAAATGATGATGGAGTTACATTAACAGAAGCACAATCAGCAAAATTATTGAGTGATATAGGCGATAAAAAAATATATACAAGTATTTCAGCTGATAATCTTGGAAGTCCATTAACAAGTGCTACAAAAGTAGATAACAAAGCTCTATATATAGTTCTTATAGATAATACTGTGATGGATTCAAAAAATAATTAAGTCTATATTTTTATAAAAAATATTATGGATTCAATAAAAAGCATCTTAAAAAAACAGGAAGAAAATCTTCCTGTTTTTTTATACTATTTTCTTTAATCTCCAATCATAAATGATGATATAATTGAGATAGTAAAGGAGTGAAATCTGTGGCTAAAAAAGTTAGAATAGGAGATAAACTAGTCGAAAAAGGATACATAACAGAAGACCAGCTTAAATGGGCATTATCAGAACAAAAAAACAGCGGGAAAAGACTAGGAGAAATTCTAGTACAAGAAGGACTTATAGATGGTAACTTATTAATAAGTGTATTAAAAGAACTTTTAGATATAGAAAGTATATTTTTAGAAGGAACAGAAATAGACACCTTAGCTACTAAAATGGTTCCAGAAAATATATGCAAAAGATATACTGTATTTCCATTCAAAATTGATGGAAATAAAATATGTCTAGCCATGTCAGACCCACAAGACAGAGAAGCAGTTCAAGATGTAAGACGTATGTCAGGTAAAGACGTAGAGATATTTATATCAAATGCAGACGATATAAACAAAGCAATAGCTCATGCTTATGCACATTCAGAAATAAATAAAGCAATGACTGAGTACAACAAAAATAGAACTGGTGGAGTAAGAGAAACTGTAATACTTGAAGAAGATGTAAATGCTGCTCCAATAGTAAGATTAGTAAATAACATATTAGAAAATGCTGTTAGAATGGAAGCAAGTGATATACATATAGAACAAAGCGAAAATTATATGCGTGTTAGATTTAGAATAGATGGGATGTTAAGGGAATATATGAGGATGAACTCAGCACCATATAAGGCAGTAATAAGCCGTATCAAAATAATGTCAGATATAAATATATCTGAAAAAAGAATCCCACAAGATGGTAGAATCTATTTGAAAGTAGATAATAAGCCTATAGACTTTAGGGTTTCTACAATGCCAACCAATAGGGATGAAAAGATAGCCATGAGGGTTCTTGATAAGAGTAATTTTATGGTTAGTAAAGAAGTACTAGGAATAGACGAACATGGCTCTAAGATGTATGACGAATTGATAAACACTCCTTATGGGCTTATATTGGTTGTTGGCCCTACTGGAAGTGGAAAGACCACTACATTGTATTCAATGTTAAATCAATTAAATACAGAGAATAGAAACCTATTAACAATAGAAGACCCTATAGAGTATGAATTACCTGGTGTAAATCAATCTCAAATAAATGAAAAGGCAGGACTTACCTTCGCTAGTGGACTTAGAGCTTTTATGCGTCAAGACCCAGATATAATAATGGTTGGAGAGATAAGAGATACTGAAACAGCAGAAATAGCAATTAGAGCTTCTCTTACAGGACATTTAGTTTTAAGTACATTGCATGCAAATACAGCAGTTGGAGCAATTTCACGTCTTTTAGATATGGATGTGGAAAGTTTTTTGATAACTTCATCTGTTTTAGGGGTAATATCTCAAAGACTTACACGAAAAATATGTGAGCATTGTAAGGCTTCATATGAAGCAGATACTGGAGAAAAAAAGGCTCTTGGCATTGATGTAAATGAATCAGTAACTATTTATAAAGGGGAAGGTTGTGAAAGATGCAATAATACTGGATATAAGGGACGTCTAGGTATATTTGAAATGCTTGAAATTACTCCAGAAATAAAAGAGTTAATAGATTCATCTGCAAATCAAAGAGAAATTTTAAAGATGGCTAGAAAACAAGGTATGGTTAGTTTAAAAGAGGATATAGTTAAAAAGGTTTTAAATGGAAAGACAACAGTAGAAGAAATGATTAGAATAATTTTGATGACTGATTAAAGGATGATATTATGAAAAGTTTTAAGTATACAGTAATAAAAGAGGATGGAAAAAAGCAAACTGATGTGATTGAAGCCAATGATTTTAACGAAGCTAGAAGTCTTCTTAGAAAAAGAAATCTTAGAGTTCTTGAAATTAAAGAAAGTAAGAGTAAAAACATAAGTGTATTTAGTAGAAAGAGAAAAAAGGACTTAGGAGCTGACCAGATAAGCCACTTTTGTAGACAATTTGCGATTATAGTATCTTCTGGTATAAATAGTATTTCAGGATTAGAAACATTAGCTAGAAGGTCAACCAATGTTACATTGAGAGAAGAAATTAATCGTGTAGTGGCAGAAATAAAGGTAGGTTCTACTATTGCAGATTCAATGCTTTCACCAAAATCAAAGTTTCCAAAGTTACTTGGTGCTATGGTAGCTACAGGTGAGGCTACAGGTAAATTAGATGAAGTACTAAAAAGTATGGCTTCATTTTATTCAAGTGAACATAGAATTAAGCAAAAGCTTAGAAATGCAGCGACATACCCATTAATAGTTTTGATTTCTTCATTTATAATGATTTTTATATTTACAGCGTTTATGGTGCCTAAGATGATTAATTCAATTACAACAGTAGGTGCAAATCTTCCACTTATAACGAGAATTGTTATGTGGTTTGGTATGTTTATGAAAAAGTTTTGGATAATAGTACTTTTAGCTATTATACTATCTATTTACCAATTTAAGAAGTATCTAAAAACACCAGTTGGGAGAGCACATAAAGATAGAGTCATAAATAAGATACCTGTTTTAGGAAAAGGAATAAACTGCATGGTAGCTACACGATTTTCAAGAGCCTTGTATCTATTTGTATCAACAGGGTACCCATTAATTCAGGGACTTGATTACATTATAGATAGTGTAAATAATACTATGGCAGAAAAGATTTTAGCATCAGCTAAAGATGGAATAACAAGAGGTGAGGGCTTAGCAGAAAATTTACAGAGATATACATATTTTGATTCTGTATTGGTACAGATGATAGCTATAGGTGAGCAGACAGGGGAATTAGAGAATATAAGTAGACAGATAGCCGAATTCTATGAGTATGAATCCGAGATTTATTTAAATAGGATGGCATCAATGATAGAGCCTGTTTTAATAATTGCAGTTGGTATTATAGTTGCGGTACTGGTTGTATCAATATTTATGCCAATGCTTAGTATATATGATGCTATGTAGGAGGGAAAGGACAAATGAACAAGGTTTATGTATCATATTATGGCGATTCTATTTCCATAGTTGAGGGCAGATATAAACATGATAAAGATAAGTTTTATGTAAAAAATCTTAATGTGTTTTCAATAGAGGATATTGTGCAAGATTTTTCTAAGGAAAAGTATGCTCTATTGAGGTACGCATTAGAAAATGTGAAATTAAAATCAAGACATGTAGTTTTTTGTTTAAATACAAGAGATGTAATTCTAAAACCCCAAAAACTTCCTAAGATGGAGAAAAAGGATTTAGATGGATTTATGAAGCTAGAGATGGATGAGATGATGGCTTTGGAATCAGATGAATATGTGTTTTCATATGAAGTATCTAGTGAAACATATGATAATTCAGATGGTGATGAGGCAAGTTTAAATCTTATTATTGGAGCTATACAAAAGGAAGAAGTAAATGCAATTGTAGAGATAATGCATGAATTTGATTTGATATTAGATAGGATAGATACATTATCAACAGCTTATTTAAGAATTCTTAAAAATTTAGATTATAACGATATAATGGTAACCAATATAAGTGACAATAGTACAATTATAAATATATACAAGAAAGATACTTTATTTATCAGTGATAATATACCTATAAAGATAACTGCTAAAGACATGGATATGCAATTATTAAATGTAGTAGAAGAATCAAAAGGTCTTATGAATTACTATTCGTCAAGAAACTTTGGTAAGGTTACAGATACTATATTAATATTAGGAAAAAGATATTCCAATAAATTAATTTATGAAGCTTTTAGTTCTGCATTTTCAAATTATATTTCTCAAGGTCTTACTGAGATAATGGATATATCTGATATGATAACTGGAGATATAGATGAAGATGATATAAATTCAATTGTAGAGCTTTTAGGAAGTATGATAGAGCCTAAAGGTAAAAGGGATTTTGAAAATATAAACTTTTTACCAATAGATATACTTAGAAAACAGATGAAAGCTAAACAGATGAAAAATATATTGAAAATCGCGCCAATAGTTATTTTAGTACTTGCTATTCCTTATTTATGTTTAATTTTCTCAAATAGCTTAGTTAATAAAGAACTTGAAAATGTTAATGGTGAAATAAGAAATATTGAATCTGCATATTATCAGATTGGGAATATAGAAAAAATGATACAAAGCAAAAGCGAAGAAATAAAGGTATATGATATGTTAATTGGAAAAAAGGTAAAATGGGAAAATTTATTGGATGATATAGATAAAAATACTCCAAGCAAAGTTGAACTAACAAGTTTATCGACGACTTATCAAAATCTTGATACTACTAATAAAACTGATAACTCAAACAGCAATAAAACTACAACAGATAAATCAAGTAATAATGAAACAAAATCAAATACGAAAAGTGATAGTAATGGAGATAAAACAAATAATGATTTAAATGAAGGTAAGACTACAAATGTATCAGAAGCATTAACTGGAAATAGTGAGACTAATAATACCGACACAGATAAAGATGATAAAACTCCATTATATGATAAAATACCAAATGTTATAAATATAGAAGGAAATGCTAAAGATTCTTCTTATATAGGTCAATTTTTATATAAATTAAAGGGATTGTATTATTTCGAAGATATTAAATTACATAGCATAAAAAGTAATGAAGAAGATTCTAACTATACATTTAGTATTACATTATACCTGAAAGAAGGTGTATTAACTAATGAATAAAGATATATTTAAAAAAGACATAAAAGATATATTTAAAATGGAAGTTAGTCTAAAAGGAATTCTTATAAAGGTCATAATTTTATTAGCTATTTTATCATATGGGTACTTTGGACTTTATCCTCAATATCAGAAATACGTTGCTACAAAAAATTCTGTAAAACAAGCTACAGAGAAATTAAATACATATAAAGAGAAAACAGCACTTATGCCAAAGTATGAAAAACAACTTAAGGAAGTTGAAAGTAAATTAAGAGAAAAAAGCAAAAATCTTTTGTATGATATGCAAGATGGACTTTTTTTAATAGGTTTAGATAAAAAAATGAAAGCTTATAATATTGACTTAACTAGTTATGATGTTGGAAGCGTTAGAGAATATGAACATTTTTATGGTATATCAACAACAATAAGTGTTAGAGGTGATTATAGAAATGTCAAAAAATTAATGGCTTATTTAGAAGAACAAAAAAATGTTACTCAGATACTAGATTATACAATGACTTCATATATAGAGCCAGAAAAAGAAGAAGAGGAAACGACAAGTAATAGGGATTTAATCAAAAATGTGAACATAAATAAAGATACAAAAATATATTGGGTAGAAGGCGAAGATAAGTGGCACTTATACAATGACTGTCCACTGATAAAAGAGGGAGAAATTCTAAAAAATGATAAACTTTTAGATAGGTCTACTAGTTATTTATGTAATACATGTGTACTTAGAGCTGCAACAGAAAAAGAAACAAAGAAAGAAATCGTAGCTCCAAAAGCAGAAGGTGTAGTAGATGCTACATTTAAATTTATAATGTACACTAAAGATAATACTACAATGATACTTGATACAGATAATCCATCTTTATGGAAACCAGGAAAATATAATCCATTTAAGTCTAGTGTGAAATAAAGTTAAATGGGCTTTAAAGATAGGTGATGAGTTTGTACAAAAATAATGAAAAGGGTCTTACCTTATTAGAAATAATAGTAGCTGTGTTTATACTGACAATAGTTTTAAGCATTTCTTATAAAGTGTTCAATGGTATAACATCAGCAGTAAAAAAGCAACAAATCATTACAGATGCTCAAGTGAATGTTAATCTAATTAATAAGTATCTAAATAGAGATTTGGAGAACTGCAAGGAGATAACTAAAACTAGTTTGGGAAGTAATTATGAATATAGTGTAGAGACTCCAGATAAAACTATAAAATATGAAGTTTCTATAGAAACTAAAAATAATACAGGTGTATACTCTGTAACAAGAATTCAAGAAAATACAAATGATGCTGAAAATGCACTTAGGGAAGAAATAATCTCTAATCAACCACTAGTTCAAAACAATAAAGAAATGAAGAAAACACCATTTAAAATAGAAAAACAAGCTGGTAAATCTATTTATACTATAAGTATATATTATAATGAATCAGTGCAAGAAAGTCAGAAAAATAGTTATTTAAATAACAAGACTTATACATTTGATGTTATGTCGAGAATTGGGTAACGAGAATTTATTTAAAAATAAGTAGGTTGATAAAATATGGGTAAAAAAAGTAGTGAAAAAGGATTTTCCTTAATTGAAGTATTAGTAGCTATGGCTATTATGGGAATTATACTATTTGCATTTTTTTATATTATCAATACTAATAATAAAGTCAATACTAAAAATGAAACAGATATAAGTTCCTTAAACTATGTTCAAAGTGAAATAGAAAATCTAAGAGAAAAAATAAAAAGTGGAGAATTTGATTTTGATAGTCTAGATAAAAGAGAAGATGGAACTGTCATATATGAAAAACTAATAGATAAGTCAAAAAAAGTTGTATATGATAAAGTGCTTAGTGAGGGTAATGTGAGTCTATATGATACTCCATATGAAAAGATTACAACAACAGAAGATGAAGATGGTAATTTAATCGACAAAGAACATATTACAAATAAGATAAAGATTATTGTAGAAGATAAAAATGGTAAGATATATAAAATAACTGTAACTGGAAAAAGCATGAATGACTATTCAAGTAAAAAAGAAGTTAAAATTGTAACTGAAATATTTAAAGATAAATAATTTTACTTGGGGGTGAGATTTTGAGGAAGTGGAATAAATTTAAAAGTGAGAGAGGGGCAGCTTTAGTTTTAGTTTTGGTTGTAGTAGCATTGCTTTCTATTGTTGGATTGACATTTTCGAATCAGATAGCTAATAGAATAAAATCTACAAAGACGACTAATGAGGGTATACAAGCAAAGTATTTAGCAGAAACATGTGTGGAAAATAGTATTGATAAAGCATATGAAAAATTATATGATGAGCTTGAAAAAATGGATAATGAGTTTAAAAGTGAAAATCAAGAAAAATCGATATCTAGGTCAAAATTAAGAAACATATCAGATGAAGATTTTAATAATCAAGATGAGGAAAATCTTGAAGCAGAAAGACTAGGCTATATGAATAATATAAATTTCTATTTGGATAAGGCTTCCTCACATTTAGAAAAAGCTAGTATGGAATTAAAAAAATTACATGATTTAAATATATTAGATGACAGAGATATTGAATATGTAGATGCAAATATTCTCTCACATAGAGATTCTATATTAAACATTTGTAAGAATTATACTTATGGAGATATTAGTAAAATAAATGAAAAAATTTTGGATAGAGATATAGATTCAACTACATTGATTGGGGCAAAGTTAGTAAATAATGATATTCTTTTAAAAATGTTTTTAGAAGAAAATAAAGTCGAAAATGAACATTTAAATTCGGCATTTTCATACACTTATAGGTCGTTAGATAACATTTCTTTGGCGATGCAAAATATGATTGAGTATAGACATACATTTCATGTAGGTGAGCCAAAAGTAGAAGTATCTGATGGAATTCCAAATTCTCAACAATATTATGAATTAATACAAAATCCTATAATAAATAGTACAGAGTATAGTTGGAGTAGTAAATGGGACGCATTAGAAAATCTATTAAAAATTTTACCAAATCAAACTCAAGGATTTAATTCTTTAAGAGTTCATCTGAGAAATAATGTAAGAAAATTTGAGAAGTTAAGCGATAATATATCTAGTGATAAAAAAGATACAGCAGAAGATTTCTTAAAGTATAAAGAGTTATTGTATGAAATATCAGACCAATGTAATAAGTTAAAAAGTATGTCTTATGAGAAAATACCTGTTGAATATGATAATATGGCTTTAATAACAACCTTTGATTATATACAAAATGAGCTTTTAGCAGAGATAAAATGTAGACTGAAAGAATTAAAACCCCAAGAAGTTGATAAAACAGAAGATATTACTATAAAAGTACCTTTTTATAGGGCTGACTACGACATGACAAAAGAAGAATGGCCAAAATTAAAAGAAAATGGTTCAGGGACAGAGTTAAGTTTAATAGTAACTGGTGACAAAGATGGAATAAAAGAAGTAGAACTTACAGATGGCAAAAAAAATATTATTGGTTTAGGTGTTGAAGAAAATTCAGATTCACAATATAAAGTTGAGGCTATTGTAAACTTTAATCTAAATATAGATACAAATGTATCTGGGAATTATGATATAAAAGATAAAATTTTAATTAATCATGATATAAGTTCGTACAAAAAAGTAAACTAAACATAAAAAGTAACTTAGTATAAACAAATAATAAAATAATTTTATTATTTATTACTAAAATAGTAAGCAAACTAATAGAAGATATGGAGAGTAAATATTATGTATATTTATGATTTATTGGAGCAAGGTATAAGACTAAACGCATCAGATATACACATAACAGTTGGAACAAATCCTGTGGCTAGAGTAAAAGGCGGATTTGTAAAACTAAGTGAACAGATACTGACACCAGAGATAACAATGCAAATGGCAAAAGATATAGCAGGGGAATCTATGTTTAAAGTAATAAAAGAACATGGAGAAGCTGATTTTTCAGCTTCACTAAAAACAGGTGAAAGATTTAGGGTAAATGCATATAGACAAAAAGGAAATTATGCAATAGCAATAAGAACTATAACAGCAGAAATACCTACTTTTGAAAAATTGGGTCTTCCAGAAAATATAAAATCATTTACTGAAAAGCACAAAGGATTAGTTTTAGTTACAGGTCCAACAGGAAGTGGTAAAAGTACAACACTTGCGAGTATGATAAATATAATAAATGAAACACAACAAAAACATATAATTACACTTGAAGACCCAATAGAATATGTACACCACCACAAACAAAGTTTAGTAAATCAAAGAGAGGTAGGAACTGATACAGAAAGTTTCCACTCAGCTCTTAGAGCTATTTTACGTCAAGACCCAGATGTAATACTAATAGGAGAAATGAGAGACCCTGAAACTGTATCAATAGCATTAACAGCAGCAGAAACAGGTCATCTAGTATTTTCAACACTACATACAGTTGGGGCAGCCAAGACAATCGATAGAATAGTGGACATGTTCCAACCATCTCAACAACAACAAATAAAAACACAGCTATCTACAGTTTGTGAAGGTGTAGTATCACAGCAACTACTTCCTACAGCAGATGGAAAAGGTAGAATAGCTGCAATTGAATTGATGTTTGCTACTCCAGCAATAAAAAATTTGATAAGAGAAGGCAAAACATATCAAATTCCAAACATGATACAAACTGGAGTTAAAGCTGGTATGAAAACTATGGACCAAGATTTAATGGAACTTTATAAAAATGGAAGGATTACAAAAGATATGGCAATTAGTAGATGTACTGACCAAGAGTTTATGACAAGAATGATAGGTGGAGTAAATTATAATGAACATTATAATCGTTAATTTGTATGTATTTATGGTAGGTCTAGTGTTTGGAAGTTTCTTCAATGTTTGCATATTTAGGATTCCAGAAGGTATATCTATTTCTAGACCTCCATCCCATTGTATGAGTTGCAATACTAGACTAAAGCCGATAGACTTAATACCAGTACTAAGCTATTTAATGAGTGGAAGAAAGTGTAGATATTGTTGTGAGAAAATTTCTAGTAGGTATGCTATAGTAGAATTAATTACAGGAATTTTATTTTTAACAGTATTTATAATATATGGAATATCCACAGCAACCATCTATTATTTAGTTCTTGTATCTTTACTGATTATAATAACATTTATAGATATTGACCACTTTATAATACCAGATAAAATACTGGTTTTTGGAGCTATATTTGCTATAATTTTTAATCTTCTTTTTAAAGAAATCCCAATTAAGAATTCAATTATAGGAGCTTTTATTTGTGGAGGAAGCGTTTGGATTATAGTGCTTCTGATTGAATTTATAATAAAAAAAGAGTGTATGGGCGGAGGAGATATTAAACTATTTGCAATGATAGGTCTTTACATGGGTGCCAAAAATGGTCTTTTTACAGCCCTACTAAGTGTTTATGTGGGAGCAGTATATGGAATTTGTGTGATAATTCTAAGTAAGATAAAGGGAAAGGAATACAATTCTGTTATGCCATATGGTCCGTTTATATCAATTGGAACATTAATAACAATCTTATGTGGAAGACAATTACTTGAACTTTATTTTTCTATGATTATGTAAACAATAGTTAAACTTAAGCAAGTTTTAATTTTTATAAAAGTGAATTAAAGTATTTAATAAGGACAATATTATTATTAACCCTATTACTAAAGTGCTGTAGACTATGGAGTATATAATAATAATTTCCTTATTTTTTGCACATTTGATAAATAAATCTCTATCTATTTTTTGTGATAGAGAAAAGAAAAATCTATATAATATGTTTTTTATTTACATAATAACTGTAGTTTTATCTGTATTAATATATCTAAAATTTGGAATTAGTGTAGAATGTGTACAATATGTGGCATTAATTCCATTTCTAATAATTGTATCCATTATAGATTACTACACAATATATGTATATGATATAACAATAGTTAGTGGTATAATAGTTCAAGGTATAATTTTTTTGGTCTTTTGTAATATTGTGCAATTTGACTATATGAATCATATAATTGGACTAGCGATAGGCTTTATTATACCTTATATTATTGCTAAATTAACAAAAGGATTAGGCTATGGAGATGTAGGTCTCTATAGCTTATGTTGCTTTGCATTGGGAAATAATTATGGGTTTTATGTGATAGTTTTATCATTTATTTTAGCGTTTTTGTTTTTTGTTATTTTATACATAACTAAAATATTTAAAGGTATAAATATAACAAAGCAAATTCCTTTTACACCTTTTATTTCTCTAGCGACAATTATAATAATATTTACAGAGTATAATATATTTAATTTTTATTATAGTTTGTTATACAAATTTATATAACAGGAGGTAAGAAATGTACGTAGTAGTAGGGTTAGGTAATCCAGGGAAGAAGTATGAGAAGACTAGACATAACGTTGGATTTGATGTCATAGATATTCTTGCAAAAGAATACAGCATTAGTGTTACTAAGATAAAGCATAAAGCCTTAATTGGTGAAGGTAGAGTAGGAACTGAAAAAGTACTATTAGTAAAACCACAAACTTATATGAATTTAAGTGGAGAAACATTAATAGATATATATAAATATTACAAGGTTGATTTAAGTAATATAGTAGTAGTATATGATGATATAGATTTAGATGTTGGAAAGATACGCATAAGAAAAAAAGGAAGTGGAGGAACTCATAATGGTATGAAATCCATAACTAAATGCCTAGGTTCAAATGATTTTCCAAGAGTAAGAGTAGGTGTGTCTAAGCCAGAAGTTGGTCAAGACTTAGCAGACTTTGTACTTTCTAGATTTAGAAAAGAAGAATCTGATAATATAAATGAAGCACTAGAAAAAGCGGCATGTGCTATTGACTCAATAATAAGAGAAAATATAGATATGTCTATGAACAAATACAATGGATAGTGAGAGGGAGATTTAAATGAATGATGTTTTTTTATATCCTTTGCAAAATTCAAAAGAGTATAAAGATATAATAAACTGTATAAAAAATACAAAAGGCTCATTATTGGTTAATGGACTTTTACCAGTACAAAAACCTCATATATCGTATTCTATATTTAATGATTTATCACGACAAATGATTTTTATAACTAGTAGTGATTTAGAAGCAAAGAAAGTATATGAAGATTTAAGTTTTTATATTGAAGATAAAGTTGAATATTTAGGATTTCAAGATATTTATTTTTATCACTTAGATGCAAAGGACAGAAACGAAGAAGCAAAGAAATTAAAGGTATTGTTAAAACTAGCAAATAAGGAAAAGATAATTTTAGTAACTTCTATTGAGGCTGTTTTAAGAAAATACATACCAAAACAAGTTTTACTTGATAGTGTATCTCACTATAAAGTGGGAGATAGCTTAGATTTAGAAAAATTAACTGAGAAATTAGTTTCATTAGGATATGAAAGAGTTTCAAAAATAGAGGGGTTTGGTCAATTTAGTATAAGGGGTGGAATTATTGATGTATTTTCACTTGAATATACAAATCCAATTCGTATGGAATTATTTGATAATGAGATAGATTCCATACGAACTTTTGATGTATATTCACAAAAATCAATTGATAAATTGCAACAGTTTTCTATAACTCCATCTAGGGAATTTATTTATCCAGAGAAGACTACAGATGCATTAGTTAAACTAAAAAAAGAAACAACTAAAAGTACTGATGAAGGTACATTTCAACATATAGATTATATATCTAGTAAGACTTATTTTGAAGGTGTAGAGAATTATATAGATTATATTTATCCAGAAGAAAATAAAAGCATATTTACTTATCTATCAGATGATGCAATAGTATTTATCAATGATATAACAAGACTTAAAGAAAGATGCGAAAATTATATAAATGAGTTTAGGGAAAATTATAAACTGAATCTTGAAAGAGGTCTGGCTATTAAAAATCAAGGAAAACTATTGTATCACTATACAGATTTAGAGTATCTAGTAAAAGACAAGTCTGTAGTACTAAACTCACTATTGCCAAAGTCTATAAACAACTTTTCCATAAAATCTATAATCAACTTTGAAAGCAGAGAAGTTCCTACATTTAATGGAAAAGTAGATTTGATTGTAGAAGAATTAAATCGGCTGAAATATAATGGATACAAAATAATTTTAGCAACAAATACATTAGAAAGAGCAAATAAATTAGGAAAAGATTTATTGGATAAAGGTTTAGAAACGACTGTTTCTAAAGATAGAAACATTGAAATTAAATCTTCTCAAGTTGTGATTGTGCCTGCACATATAAATAGTGGCTTCCAATATAAATCTATAAAGTTTGTTGTTATAACAGACAATGAAATGATAGGTGTTTATAAAAGAGCATCTAAGACTAACAATAAAAAGGTTAAAAAAGGAAAGAAGATAGAATCATTTTTAGATTTAAGTGTTGGAGACTATGTAGTACATGAAAATAGTGGTGTAGGTAGATACACAGGAATTGAGCAAATTACAGTCAATGCTATTAAAAAAGATTATATGAAAATAGTATATCAAGGTGGAGATAACCTATATGTGCCAATAGACCAGATGGATAAAGTGCAAAAATATATTGGTGCAGAGGTAGAAAAAGTTAAGTTAAATAAGCTTGGAACAAACGAATGGACAAAGGCAAAAGCAAAAGTTAAAAAAGAAATTGAAGATATGACAAAGGACTTAATCGAACTTTATGCAAAACGTGAAAAAATACAAGGATACAAGTTTTCAAAAGATACACCTTGGCAGGCAGAGTTTGAATCGTTATTTCCATATCAAGAAACAGAAGACCAATTGAAGGCAATAGAAGAAACTAAAAAAGATATGGAATCAAGCAAGGTAATGGATAGACTTGTATGTGGGGATGTTGGTTATGGAAAAACAGAGGTGGCGATTAGAAGTATTTTTAAAGCTTGTATGGATCAAAAACAAGTTGCTGTATTGGTTCCAACAACAATATTAGCCCAACAACATTATAATACGTTTAAAGAGAGGTTTGAAAATTATCCTTTGAGAGTGGAAGTTTTAAGTAGATTTAAAACTCCAAAACAACAAAAACAAATTATTGAAGACGCTAAAAAAGGATTAATAGATATTTTAATTGGAACACATAGGATAATATCCAAAGATATAAATTTACCAAACTTAGGTCTTGTAGTCATTGATGAAGAGCAAAGATTTGGGGTAAAACATAAGGAAGCCCTAAAGAAAATTAAATCTACAGTAGATGTACTTACGCTTTCAGCAACTCCTATACCAAGAACTTTACATATGTCTTTAAGTGGAATAAGAGATATGAGTGTTATAGAAGAACCTCCACAAGAAAGACATCCTGTAATAACATATGTTACAGAGAGTAAGGAAAGTGTAATTCAAGATGAGATAGAGAGAGAGTTAAGTAGAGGTGGACAGGTATTTTTTGTATACAATAGAGTTGAACACATTGAAGAGATGGCAAGTATGATTCAAAAGCTCGTACCAGATGCTAGAGTAGCTGTTGCTCATGGAAGAATGACTTCTAAATCATTAGAAAATATAATCCTAGGATTTTTAAATAAAGATTATGATGTATTAGTCTGTACTACAATAATTGAAACTGGTATGGATATATCCAATGCAAATACAATGATTATATATGATGCAGATAAAATGGGATTAGCTCAACTTTACCAATTAAGAGGTAGGGTTGGAAGAAGCTCAAGACAAGGATATGCATATCTTTTATATGAAAAAGATAAAACTCTAAGTGAGATAGCAGAGAAAAGGTTAAAAGCCATTAGAGAATTTACAGAGTTTGGTTCAGGTTTTAAAATAGCAATGAGAGACCTTGAAATAAGAGGAGCTGGAAATATTTTAGGTTCTCAGCAACATGGTCATATGGCAGTTATAGGTTATGATTTGTATGTTAAAATGCTTAATGATGCAATTAAAAAGGTTAAAGGTGAGCCTATTGTGGAAGAAATTGATGTTGAAATAGATTTAAGTGTAAATGCATACATTCCAGGTAATTATATCAAAGATGAATTGATTAAGATTGAAATGTATAAGAAAATAGCTTCTATTGAAAATAAAGAAGATATGTTGGATATACAGGAAGAACTTGAAGATAGATTCTCTGATATACCTAAACCAGTTCAAACACTTCTTACAATAGCTTATATAAAATCATTGTGTAAGATATTGAAAATAGAAAAAATAAGACAACTAAAAGATGAAATATTATTAGTTCCAATAACAAAGTATAGAACTAAACAGAAAATAGGTTATAATATAGTTACAGAATTGGAAGAATTATTAGAAAAAATGTGCAAGGTAAAATAGCTTGTAAATTTAAGAAGGGATGTTTTAAATTTGAAAAAAGTAATAATATTGGCAATAGCTATGATTTTGGTAGTATCTACGGCTGCCTGTGGTTCTAGTAAAGGAGAGACTGTGGCAACAGTTGAAGGGACAAAGATATCATCAGATGAATTTAAAAAGACTATAGCTCTTTATAAAGATTCTATGGAACAAACTTATGGAAAAGATATATGGGATAAGGAAATTGAAAAGGGTGTAAAGTATAAGGACAAGTTTAAGGATTTAATTCTTGATCAACTTATAACTACAGAAGTAATATATTCTCAAACTAAAAAAGACAACTTACTTCCTAAAAAAGAAGATGTTGAAAAAAGTTTTAAAGATTTAAAAGATGCTATGAGTAAAGATGAAAAATATAAAGAACAGCTTGAAAAGTTAGGAATAGATGATGCGTTTTTAAAAGACCAACAAGAGAAAGATTTAGCAATGCAAAACTATCAAAGTAACTTTACTAAAAAGACTAAAATATCAGACGAAGAAATGAAAAAATACTATAATACACATAAAGATGAATTCAAAAAAGATGAGGTAGAAGCTTCTCATATATTATTGAAAACAGTAGATGATAATAACAAGCTACTTTCAGATAAGGAAAAGGCTGAAGCTAAGAAAAAGGCTGAAGAGGCTCTTAAAGAAGTTAAATCAGGTAAAGATTTTGCAAAAGTGGCAAAAAAATATTCACAAGATGCTTCAGCAAGTGATGGTGGTAAATTAGGATTCTTCTCAAGAGGACAAATGGTTGCTGAGTTTGAAGATGCTGCTTTTTCTATGAAAAAAGGTGAAATATCTAATTTAGTTGAAACTCAATATGGATACCATATAATTAAAGTAACAGACAGGATAAATGAGCAAACATCATTTGAAGATGCTAAAGAAACTATAAAAGACCAATTGTTAAAAAATAAATATCAAGAGCAAATAGAAAAATTAATTAAAGAAGCTAAAGTAGAAAAAGATGAAAAAGTAATAAATAAAATCACAATTTAAAACCTAAAAAAGAGTAATATGCTTAAAAAAGCTATATCTAGATAAGATATAGCTTTTTTTGTATATTTTTCTTAACAATGGTAAAAATAAACTTAAAGTAATTTATGGAGGGATTAAAAAATATGAAAGCAACAGGCATAGTTAGAAGAATAGATGATCTTGGAAGGGTAGTTATCCCAAAAGAGATAAGAAAGACATTAAGAATTAGAGAAGGAGACCCTTTAGAGATATTCACAGCAAAAGATGGAGAAGTCATACTTAAAAAATACTCTCCAATAGGAGAATTAAATGAATTCTCACAAGAATATGCTGAAACATTAGCTGAAGTACTAGGATATGGTGTATTGATAACAGACCTAGATTCTATAATAGCTGTATCTAAACTTCCTAAAAAAGATTATAAAGAAAAAAGTATAAGTGATGAGTTAGAAGCAATAATAAGTGAAAGAACAGTAAAATATTCAAAAGATAAAAACATTTTACCTTTATTCAAAGAAGACCAAAAAGAATATACTAGTCAAGTTATTATGCCTATAATTAGTGCATCTGGCGACTGTATAGGTTCAATTGTAGTTGTTTCGAGAGACAAAGATACAATTGCAGAAAGTGAAGAAAAATCTTTAAAAATTGCTGCTAACTTTTTAGGAAAACAAGTTCAATAATTTTATCATAAAGACCTTTTACATGAAGGTCTTTTGAAGTTTTTGTGTAAAATATTGAATATAGCATTAAAAATATGGTATATTAAAGTTTGTTATATAAACAGTGTGGAGGTTATGTTATGAACAATAACAAAAATAAAGACTCCTTTCTAAAAGGAGCCCTTATACTTGGGCTAGCAGGTGTAATCGTAAAAATAATGGGTGGATTTTTTAGGATTCCACTTGGAAACATGATTGGTTCAGAAGGTATGGGATACTATCAGGCTGCTTATCCTGTGTATACTCTATTTTTAACATTAGCTACTGCTGGATTTCCAACAGCCGTGGCAAAACTGGTTTCGGAAAAAGTTGCCATTGGAAATTTTAAAGGTGCAAACAAGATATTTAAGGTATCACATACAGTTTTATTCATTACTGGAATAATATCATTTTGTATATTATTTTTTGGAGCCGACTACATAGTAACAAACATAATGAAAAATCCAGGTGCATTATACTCTATGAAGGCCATTGCTCCAGCATTATTATTTGTTCCTGCAATGTCTGCATATAGAGGATATTTTCAAGGGAGACAAGATATGACTAAGATTGCTGTGTCTCAAGTTGCAGAGCAATTTTTTAGAGTTGTATTAGGTCTTACTTTGGCTTACTTGCTTATGAAGAGTCTAGGTCAGACTTTTGGGGCAGCTGGTGCTATATCAGGAGCTACAATAGGTTCAATAGCATCTATGCTTTACTTGGTGTTTGCTTATATGCTAGGGAGAAAAGAGCGTCGAGTAGAGATAGATGCAAGTCAAAGATTTAAAGATGAGAGAGTTTCTTATATTTTTAAAAAGCTTTTAACTGTTGCTATTCCTATAACAATAGGAGCATCAGTAATGCCACTTGTCAATATGATAGATAATGTTATTGTAATAAGAAGACTTATGGAAGCAGGCTTTACATACAAAGTAGCAAATTCAATGTTTGGTCAATTAACAGGTATGGCAATGGCCACAATAAATTTACCAGCAGTCATAACAACAGCAATGAGTATGAGCTTAGTTCCAGCAATTTCTAAAGCATATGCATTAGGAAATAAGTCAAAAGCTAGAAAAGATACTAAGAGTGCAGTTAAGGTAACTTTACTTATAGTATTACCTTGTGCGTTTGGAATGGCTTCTTTAGCGACACCAATAATGGGTCTTTTGTTTCCACATGAACCATCTTCTGTAGGAACTATTTTGTTTACTCTTACTCCATGTGTATTATTTTTGGGTTTAATACAGACCTTGACTGGTATAATTCAAGGAATGGGAAAACCAATAGTACCTGTAATTGCTTTATGTATTGGTATGCTATGTAAAATTGTGATAAGTTATACTTTAACAGGTATACCAGACATTAATGTATTGGGTTCAGCCTTTGGTACAGTTACAGCGTACTTTGTAGCAGCCATGATTAACTTATTATATGTTAAAAAACACATGAATGTAAACTTTCCTAAAAAAGAATTTATAATAAAGCCATTTATAACAGTTATGACAATGTTTATAATGGTTAAGTTGAGTTATGGTGCTTTAGTTGGATTCTTGGGAAATAGCATATCTACAATAATTGCAATATGTGTTGGTGGAATTGTATATGTAGTAGTAATACTTGGGATAGGTGGAATTAAAAAAGAAGAAATTTTGACTATGCCAAAAGGTGATAAATTATATAAATTGTTAAAAAAAGTTAAACTTATAAGATAATATAGGAATATATATGCAAATAAAGGAAATACTATACAAATAGTAAATCTCCTTATTTGTATAATAATATAAAAATAAAGTGAAATTTGCTAATAGGAGTGATGTTATGGGTAAGATAAGTATTGTAGGTCTTGGGCCAGGAGATTATTCTCTTATAAGCCAAGGTGTGTTAGAATCTTTAAAAAATAGCCCTAGAGTTTTTTTTAGAACAGAGAAACATCCAATAATTGATAAACTTAAAGAAACTATACAATACACTTCCTTAGACTACTTTTATGAAAAAGAGGAAAATTTTGATAATGTTTATTTAAAAATATCTGAATTTATTATAGAAGAATCTAAAAAGGGTGATTTAGTGTATGCTGTTCCTGGTCATCCAAGAGTCGCAGAAAAGACTGTAAGTATAATAGAGAGATTAGCCAATGAAAAATACATAGCAGTAGAAATATTGCCTTCTATGAGCTTTGTAGACGCTATGTTTAACTATTTGGCTATAGACCCATCTGAGGGATTTAAATTGATAGATGCTTTTGAAATAGAAAATTCATATATAGATTTAGATACGAGCATGATAATAACTCAAGTATATGATAAATTTATAGCATCTAATGTAAAATTAAAGCTTATGGAATACTATGACTATAATCAAGAAGTATGTATAGTAAATGGAGCAGGTGTCAAAGATTTAGAAAGTAAAAAGTTTATAAAGCTTTGCGAATTAGACAGAAATGAAAACTTTTTTGACTATTTAACTAGCTTATATATACCCAAAAGTTCTAAAAAGATGTATAATACAGTACATGACTTAGAAATAATAGTTAATACACTTAGAAGTCCATCTGGATGTGAATGGGATAAAAAACAAACACATCAATCATTAAAAAACTCTGTTATAGAGGAAGCATATGAACTTTGTAATGCAATTGATAATAATGATATAGATGAAATGGTAGAAGAACTAGGAGATGTTCTTTTACAAGTTATATTCCATTGTCAGATAGGAAATGAGGAAGGCTACTTTGATTTAAAAGAAGTAGTAAATGAAATATGTAAAAAATTAATTCATAGACATCCTCATATATTTAGTGGTGTAAAATTAGATATGTCTAAGTTTGAAAAAACTTGGGAAGAATTAAAGAAAGAAGAGAAAGGCGAAAGTACTATAACAGATGGTCTTAGAAGGATACCAAAACATTTACCAGCTCTTATGAAGGCTAGTAAAGTTCAACATAAAGCAGCACTTGTTGGCTTTGATTGGGACAATGTAGAAGATGTATTTAAAAAAATTGAAGAAGAATATCAGGAATTACTTGACGAACACAGGGTCGGGAATATAAAATACATAAAGGAAGAACTAGGCGATTTATTATTTTCGATAGTAAATCTAGCTAGATTTTTAGACATAGACTCAGGAGAAGCCTTGAACTGTACTACAGATAAATTCATAAATAGATTTGAGTTTGTAGAAAAAAGTGCAATGAACTTAAATAAAAAATTAGAAGACATGACACTTGAAGAGATGGATGAATTTTGGAATCAGGCTAAAAAACAATAAAATTGTGGAAGGAAATTTGTCAAAAATCTAGAACTTTTATCACAAAGATAGAAGTCTATATTATAAACATTTTTAGGAGGTAAATATCGTGAATAAAGCTGAATTAGTATCAAAGATGGCAGAAAAAAGTGGATTAACAAAGAAGGAAGCAGAAGCTGCGTTAAACGCATTTATGAGTTCTGTTCAAGATGCACTAGTAAATAATGAAAAAGTTCAATTAGTTGGATTTGGAACATTTGAGACAAGAGAAAGAGCTGCTAGACAAGGAAGAAATCCAAGAGATCCAGAGCAAGTTATAGATATACCAGCTTCTAAAGCACCAGTTTTCAAAGCTGGAAAAGGATTAAAGGATATAATAAATGGATAATTAGAAATCTTGTGAAAAAGTGTGGATAAATTTACCACACTTTTTCTATAGAACTAAGGAAGGTGATAATTATGAGATTAGATAAGTTTTTAAAGGTATCTAGGATTATAAAGAGAAGAACTGTTGCTAAAGATGCATGCGATAAAGGAATTGTCACTATAAATGGAAAAGTTGCTAAATCTTCTTCAGAAGTAAATATTGGAGACACATTAGAAATACAATTTGGAGAGAAGAAGATGAAGTTTAAGATAAATGAAGTAAAAGAGCATGTATTAAAAAATGATGCAAAAGAAATGTACGAAATTTTAGAATAAAATTAATAGTCCTCTAGTATATTAATAGTAGTATTAGTGAAATATTTACTGGGGGGATATTATGGAACAGAACATAACTTTGAAAGATAGATCAAAGCTGGTTATTTCAGGAGTTGAGCACATATATTCTTTTAATGACAAAAGAGTAGAGCTTAAAACTTCTGTAGGTGAGATGGTAATTGAAGGCGAGAACCTAGATATGAGCAAGCTAAGTATAGACGAAAATATAATTAGCATAGATGGAACTATAAATTCTATCGTATATGCAAAGCCTAAAAAGCCACAAGAGAGTTTCTTGAAAAAGGTATTTAGATAGATGATACCTTTCACTCAAGATGTAAGCATTTTTTATGCTACTATTTATGGTGGAATACTCATAGGGGTGTTGTTTGATTTTTATAGAGGGTTAAGAGGAAATTTTAAATCCATCAATTATTTTGCGATAATATTTGATGTATTGTTTTGGTTTCTAGCTACAGTTATAATATTCGTGACAATAAACCTTACAGAGTTTTTTGATTTAAGATATTACCATTTTGTGGCTTTGTTTATTGGTTTTATTTTATACTACAACACCATAAGTAAAATTGTTTTATCAATTATCAATAAAATAATTCGTTTTGTGAGGAATTCTTTTAAAAAAGTTACACACTACATAGTCAGTTTTTTAAACAATTTGTATTACGTTATAATCTATTCACTACACCTACTATTTGATATTATATTTTATATACCAAACATATTTATAGCAACAAGAAAAAGTATAAAAAGAAAATCAAGTAAAAAATCAAAGAACAAGAAAAAATCAAAACCTAAGAAGAAAAAAAATAAAACTAAAAAAAGGGTGTAGGAAAAATGAACTTAAGAAAAAAATTTTCAGGACAGATTGTTGTTATCAGTTTATTTTTAGGAATATCAATTTTTAGTATGATGACAGGGTTTGTATTTGAGTACACAAAAGCTAAGGAATATAAAAAAGAAATAGCAAGTCTAAATAAACAATTAAAAAAGACTGAAATACAAATAAACAGCTTAAAGAAAGATGAAAAATCATATGAAGGAGACTTAGAAGACATAGCAAGAAAAAGATTAAACCTGGTAAAGCCTAATGAAACAGTTTATGTAGATATAAATCGTTGATTAAAACTTGCTAATAAGTTTACAGATGTATTGATTTTAAAATTTAAGATTTAATAAAAAAGTCATTCAGTTAAGGATGGCTTTTTGTTTTTATTGAGGAGGCATTTTATAATGAAAGTAGGAGCTATAGATATTGGGACAAACTCAATGAGATTATTGATAGCAGATTATAAAGAAGGAAGTCTTATAAATAGAAAAAAATTTGTTAATACAACTAGAATTGGTCATGGTGTAGATAGTAAAGGATATATAAGGGAAGATGCTATTCAAAGAAATATAAAAGCATTAAAAGAATTCTCTGATAAGTGTAATGATGAAAAGTGTGAAAAAATTTATTGTATGGGGACATCTGCTCTTAGAGACAGTAAAAATGGAGATTACTTTGTTAAATTAGCTAAAGAAGAAACAGGAATAGATGTTGATATAGTTACGGGAATAGAAGAATCAAATTTGGGATTTAAAGGTGTCTTAGAAGGAATACAAGGTGATGATACTATTATTGTTATAGATATTGGAGGAGGTTCAACAGAATTTATTGTAGGGGACTCAGAGGGAATTAAATTTAATAAAAGTGAAAATGTAGGAGCTCTTAGAATGACAGAGAGATTTTTGAAACATGATATTATTGAAGATGAAGGGTTTAAGGCTATGAGTTCATTTATATATAATGAGATTGATGAAACTTTAAATTATATAAAAGAAAGAGGATTAAAAACTCTTATAGGTATAGGTGGCACGATTACATCATTATCAGCAATGAACCAAGAATTAGAAATTTACTCTATGGAAAAAATACATAATAGTAAAATACACAAAAAAGAAATAGAAGAAATTCTACAAAAATTAATAAAGATGACATTAAGTGATAAAAAGAACTTAAAAGGGCTACAAGAAAAACGTGCGGATATTATAACTGCTGGTGTAAAAATATTGAATATAATAATGGAAAAATTAGAAATAGAAGAAATAACCGTAAGTGAATACGATAATTTGGAAGGCTTAATATGTCAAAAGTCAAAAAAAATGTATTAATATTTTTTGATTTTTAAAACCGATTATGACAAAAAAAATTACTCCTCTTTGTTACAATTCTTAATATAAACAAAAGAGGAGGTTTTTTTATGCAAAGAAGTGTAGCAGTTGTGAAGAATAAGACTGTAAAACCAAATGTCATAAAATTAATAAGCGGATATATTGATTTTACTACGGCGGCATTCGCTGTAATGGGATTTTTACTTAGTAGGTCTATTATAGTAGACTCTGTAGCTCCCTTAGGAATTGCCTTTTTTATATGTGCATCAAAGATTGATAAGTACAAGATACCTGTATTCATATCAACATTATTAGGAATATTGTTATCATCTAATGATTTTGGAAATGTAGCAAAATATGCTGTGTGTCTTACAATATTTATGGCTATGAATAAAAAATTAAAATTATCAGATTCAATTGCTAAGGTTGCATTTATAGGTGCAATAATACTACTTCCAATCTCCATGGGACAGGCTTTCTTTTCAAATAGGTATGTGTATGGTCTTCTTATAGCAGGAGTAGAAGCAATAATAATGTTTATATCTATATATGTGTTTTCTTATGGAATAGGTTTAATGGCCAATGTCAACAATAGGATGTCTGTACGGACAGAAGAAGCTATATCAATAAGCTTACTGCTAACCTTTAGCATAATGGGGATAGGAGATATATCCTTGTTTGGAATATCGATAAGGACCATTTTATCGACCGTATTGATATTACTGACCTCAATAGTAGGTGGAGCTACCATGGGAGCATCTAGTGGTGTAATTATTGGAGTAGCATCCATTTTAAATAATATGACATCAGCTATTTATATGGGGATATATTCTTTTTCAGGATTAATAAGTGGTGCATTTAATAAAATAAATAAATATTTCTGTATACTAGGATATATTCTAAGTTGGACAATAATATACCTATATACTTCTGGTATTGCTTCTAATATGATGCAATTAAGAGATATATTATTGGGTTGTTTAATAGTTATAGTGTTGCCAGAGAGGTTATTTAATAAGATTGAAAAATTAATAAAAAGTAATGTAGCTTCAAATGAAATCGTATACGATTATATTATGAGAAGCAAGAACTTAACTAATAGTCGATTGAACAGTATTTATAAAACTTATGACGACCTTGCAGATACATTTGATAAGATAAGAGAAAAAGATAAGGTGCTAGACCAAAGGGATATAGCTAATGTAATAGATATGATTCATAATGATGAATGTAAAAGTTGTAGTATGAGAAGAATGTGCTGGGAATCAAGATTTAATCATACATACACTATGATATATAACATTCTTGAAAAAATTGAGGAGAAAGGAGAGTTAAGTCTAAACGATATACCTAAAAATTTTAGAAAGGAATGTATGAAACCAGAGTCAATAGTGAAAATATCAAATCACTATTACAAAATGTTTGTATTAGATTATGATTGGAGTGTGAAGTTTTCAGAAAGTAGAAAGTTAATAGCAAATCAGATAAGAAGTATTTCAAAATCAATTAAATCGTTATCTCAGGATTTAGAGGGCGATATAATGTTGGATATAGAAAAAGAAAAAAATATATATGAGCAATTAGAAAGATATGACATAACAGTTGATAAAGTAAGTTATGTAACAAAGAGTAACAGTGAATTTGAAATATCAATAGAAAAGAAAACTTGCCATGATGGATGTATGTGTGAAGATAAAATTGTAAACATAATTTCAGACTTAGTAGGTGAGAGTATGTCTGTTAGAAAAATAGGGTGTCATTGTTTAGGAGGTAAATGTAAAGCAACATTCGTTAAATCCCAAAAATATAAGGCTGTTACAGAAGTTTCAGCAATGTCAAGGGATGGACATATTCTTTGTGGAGATAATTACACATACATGGAGATAAATGATGGTAAATATATGATGGCTATAAGTGATGGTATGGGAAAAGGTAAAAAAGCATATGAAGAATCTTCTGCTACTATTGATATATTGGAAAAAATGATAGATGCAAAAATTAAAGACGAAATAGTTATTGATACCATAAATAATATGTTGTTATTAAAGTCTTCAGAAGAGATGTTTTCAACTCTAGATTTGGGAATTTTAGATTTAAAACGAGGTTGCTTAGAAACTATAAAGATGGGAGCGTGTTCTACCTATATAAAAAGAGAAGATGGAGAAGTTGATTTAATATCATCATCATCATTGCCTGTGGGTATATTATCAGATGTAAAAATTGATAGAAAAAATGTAAAAGTTAAGGAAGGAGACTATGTTATAATGGTTTCTGATGGAATTGTAGATGCAGGAAGAAATAACAATTTAGGAGATAATTGGTTAATATACTTCTTAAAGAATATAGAGACTACAAATCCAAAGGAAATCTCAAATTTAATATTAGATAGAGCATTAGAGTTACAAGCGTTACAAATCGAAGATGACATGACTGTTTTAGTTACGAAAATATGTACAAAATAAAGTTTACAAAATTCTGTGTATAAGATGTGGATAACTTGTGTATAATATGTTAATAGACTTTTGAAAAAAGTATAGTTATTAACAAAAAAAACATATAAATCAACAAAATTTGTTGATAAGTATGGCATAAATGTTAATAAAATGTAAAAAAAGAAAAAACAAAAGCTATTATTAAAAGAGATTCATGTTGAAATAACTAAATTTCTATGTAAATAAAGCCTGTGAATATGTTGATTATTATGTGGATAACTATTAATTCGATATTTATTTATATAGTATGAATAATTGAATAATATATCTAAAAAAAGCCATCCTATTATTAAGTAAATTTATTGAAAGGATGGCTTTTTATGAATAGAAAATTGTGCAAAGCAATAATACCTTTATTTATTTCTATTTTTTGCATGTTAATAATAAGTATAAAAGCTGACCAAGGATATCAAAAGAATAATGATAGAGCAATGACTGTCATGAATAATAATGATACTGAAGATGATGCTGAAAAAAAACAAGAAATAGATTATGAAAAAACATGTTGGAACTTGCAATCTTTGTTTAAAAGTGATGACCAATGGAAAAAAGAACTTAAGAGTTTTGATAAAGATACTAAAGAGTTGAAAAATTACATAGGTAAAGTAACAAAATCACCAACACATTTGTCTTTTGCCTTAAATATTAAAGAAAAACTTGATATAAGACTAAATAAGCTTTCTGCCTATGTAAAACTAAAACAAGATACTAATAAAAATTCATATAAATACTTAGATATGAGTGATAGCATAAGTAAATCTTATGGTAATTATATGGGGATTTGTTCAGACTTAGAATTAGAAATACTAAAATTATCAAACAAAGATTATAAGAAAATTATTTCAAATAAAAATATAAATAGAAAATATGGTGCATATTTAAGAGATATAAGAAGAAATAAAGTACATTACTTAGACGATAAATCAGAGGATATTCTAAGTAAAGTATCTTCAATAAGTAATCTTCCAAGTCAAGTATATGAGTTATTTAGAAATATGGATAGAAAAACTAATTTGACACCAGCTCAATATGCGAGCGAATTAGAATCGCCAGATAGAGAAAATAGAAAAAAAGCTTATCAAGATGAACTTATAACTTACAATGATAATATAAATACAATTGCAGGTTTGATTACTGGTCAAGTTAAAAAAAATATTTTTTATTCTCAGGAGAGAGGTTATGAGTCTTCTTTAGAGATGTATTTGGAATCTGATAATGTAGATGAAAAAGTATATAATAACTTAATAAGGACTGTAAATAGCAATATGGACAGTCTACACAAATATATAGATTTAAGAAAAAAAGTCTTAAAGTTAGACAAGGTTCATTCATATGATATGTTTGTGCCTATAGTTAAGGCTGCTGATAATAATATTAACTATGAAAAGGCACAAAGTATAGTATATTCAGCATTATCACCTTTAGGAAAAGAATACAATGATGTAGTATATAAAGCTTTCAATGAAAAATGGATAGATGTTTATTCACATGAAAATAAAGTAAGTGGTGGATACTGCCTATCTGTTTATGAAAATCATCCATATATACTTTTAAATTATAATAATTCATTAGGTTCAGTTTCAACTTTATCCCATGAACTTGGTCATGCTGTATACGAATACCTAAGCTCTAAGAATCAGAATTATTTGAATTCAAATCCGTCTATATTTACTCACGAGGTT
Source organism: Clostridioides sp. ZZV15-6383 (assembly GCF_020657735.1). NCBI lineage: Bacteria > Bacillati > Bacillota > Clostridia > Peptostreptococcales > Peptostreptococcaceae > Clostridioides > Clostridioides sp. ZZV15-6383. Next base: position 33,858 of record NZ_JAGWCV010000023.1, read on the forward strand.
GCATCCACAACTAATGAAGCATTACTTTATGAGATGCTTATAAGAGAGGCTAAAGGTAACGATGAAAAAGCTTATTATATAACACAATATTTAGACTTGATAAAAGACACTCTTTATACACAAACTATGTATGCTGAATTTGAAAAAACTATACATGAGTTAGTAGAAAAAGGAAAAAGTGTAAATGCATTAGTATTAAATGATGTTTGGGGACAACTTCTTAAAAAATATTATGGACAAAGCTATGAATTAGACCAATTATCTAAGGTTGGATGGGCGAGAATCCCACACTTTTATAATAGTTTCTATGTCTATAAATATGCTACAGGTTGTAGTGCAGGAGTAAGTTTTGCCCAAGACATATTAAAAAATGGTTCAGATAACTATATAAGTTTTCTTAAAAAAGGAAGTTCAGATTATCCAATAAATTTGTTAAAATCAAGTGGTATAAATTTAACTAATACAAAACCTATAGAAAATACAATCAAAAAATTTGACAGCTTAGTAGCAGAACTTGAAAAGTTATTATAAAGATTATTATAATCCACATGGTAAATATATCGAATTAATGATAAAATATACTAAAAGTTTAAAGTCCTATCAAGATAGGGCTTTTTATTTATTAATTAGTGGGAGATGATTCTATGCAAGTTAAAGTTAAAAAAGCTGTAATACCAGCAGCAGGTTTAGGGACTAGATTTTTGCCAGCTACAAAGGCACAACCAAAAGAAATGTTACCAATAGTTGATAAACCAACTCTACAATACATAATAGAAGAAGCTGTGGCCTCAGGAATAGAGGAAATACTAATAATAACAGGTAGAAATAAAAAGTCTATTGAAGACCACTTTGATAAATCCGTAGAATTGGAACTTGATTTAGAGAAAAAAGGTAAGAAAGAACTATTAGAGATAGTACAAAATATATCTAACATGATTAACATACATTATATAAGACAGAAAGAGCCAAAGGGGTTGGGAGATGCAATTTATTGTGCTAGGCATTTTATAGGTGATGAGCCTTTTGCAGTAATGTTAGGTGATGATATTGTAGACAATGATGTACCTTGTTTAAAGCAACTAACAGATGCATATGAAGAGTATAGAACTACAATATTAGGTGTTCAAAAAGTGAATCAAGAAGATACTAATAAATATGGTATAATAGAAGCAAAAAATATAGAAGGTAGAGTTTATAAGGTCAAAGATATGGTAGAAAAGCCAGAATCAGGAAAAGCTCCTTCAAATATTGCTATTTTAGGTAGATATATAATAACCCCTGAAATCTTTGACATTCTTAAGGATTTACCACCAGGTAAAGGTGGAGAGGTGCAACTGACAGATGCTTTAAAAATATTATCTAAGAAAGAAGCTATGTATGCGTATAATTTTGAAGGTAAGAGATATGATGTTGGTAATAAGCTAGGATTTTTAGAAGCTACTGTTGATTTCGCTCTAAAGAAAGAAGACCTTAAGGAAGATTTTATAAAGTATTTAAAACATGTTTGTAATGAATTTGATAAAGATAACGATGTGTTATACAATAATATAGGTGAAAAAATGAATTTAGATGAAGTCAATGAAGTTAGAGAACTTGAAATTCAAAAATAATTAATGAAAGGTGATGTATGGTGGCAAAATCAAGTCAGAAAAAAATTAATAGAATAATAGCTGTTGGAATCGTGGGAATTCTTGTATTAACTAGCATAACAGCTGTTTTGAGTATGATTGCAACTATGTAATATGGATAAATAACTGAAGTTGATATACATAAATATAAAAACCATATATAACTTAATGTATTTAAAAACTTACAACATTTTAGTTATATATGGTTTTTAGAATTTATAAATGTAAAAAAAATTTTATAATAGTTGCATATTTTGATGGAAAATATTATTATAAAATATAATATAGTAATAAATTTATAAAAACGTGCTAAGATTGGACTTGAGATACAGTAATATAATAGTTAATAATGTTTTAAATTTTATTTATTGACCATAATGTATAAATAGTGATATTATTAGACTTAACTGTTTAAATAAAACTTTTCTTTTTCATGCCTTCAATTTTCAAAATAAGTATGTATATAAATGAATATATAGATGAGGAGGATTTTTTTGATTTTAGATGATAAAGTATTAGAAGGATTAGGTAGTAAGACCTTAGTTGAGCTACGAGAGATAGCTAAAGAATTAAAAATAAAATCAATTACTACATATAAGAAAAATGAGTTAATTGAGATTATAAATTCTAAAAGTAAAAATAAGGAAAAAATAAGTGAAGATAGTAAAGAAAAAAATGAAGATATTAAAGAAGACATAAAAGATAGAAAAGAAAATATAGAGCGTGAAAGTATAGAAAAAGAAGTTGAATATAAGAGCCCTACCAAATCATACAACAAGAAAGAAATAGATACTCAAAATATTTCCCAAAACCAAGAAAACAGAAGCCAAAGAAGTGATTATAGTAAGACAACAAATGTGAATGATTGTAATAAGGCATCAAATATATCTAATAGAATGGTCAGAAATAATAATAAAAATTATTATATGCCTAAACAAGTTGATGAGTCTAAGATAGTAGATGAATTCAATACATCAAAAGAAGATGAAGTAGTAGGTGTGCTTGAAATTTTGCCAGATGGATTTGGTTTTTTAAGAGGTTCAAATTATTTATCTACTGAAGGTGATGTTTACGTTTCACCATCTCAAATAAGAAGATTTAATATGAAGACAGGAGATAAGATTAAGGGGATAACTAGACATCCAAAAAGTGGAGAGAAATTTAGAGCACTTTTATATGTTCAAAAAATAAATGACGAAAATCCTGACACAGCTATACAAAGAAATGCTTTTGAGACACTGACACCAATATTTCCAGAAGAACGACTTACATTGGAAACTAATAGAAATGAAATAGCTACAAGAATTATAGATTTAATTTCTCCTATAGGAAAAGGACAAAGGGGATTGATAGTAGCACCTCCAAAAGCTGGGAAAACAATTCTTTTAAAAAGTGTTGCAAATAGCATAGCCAAAAATCATCCAAATGTTGAACTTATAGTACTCCTTATAGATGAAAGACCAGAGGAAGTTACTGATATGAAAGAATCGATTGAAGGAGATGTTATATATTCTACTTTTGACCAAGTATCAAGTCATCATGTCAAAGTTGCAGAGATGGTGTTAAATAGAGCTCAAAGATTAGTTGAACATGGTAAAGATGTAGTAATCTTACTAGATAGTATAACTAGACTAGCAAGGGCGTATAACCTTACAATATCTCCTACAGGTAGAACTTTATCTGGAGGTATTGACCCTGGTGCACTTCATGGACCTAAAAAGTTCTTTGGGGCAGCTAGAAACATTAGACAAGGTGGCTCTTTAACAATACTAGGAACAGCACTAGTTGAAACTGGTTCTAGGATGGATGATGTAATATTTGAGGAGTTTAAAGGTACAGGAAATATGGAATTACACCTAGATAGAAAATTAGCTGAAAAAAGAATATTCCCTGCAATTGATATTTATAAGTCTGGTACAAGAAGAGATGACCTATTGCTTGATGACGAAGAAAAGACAGCTCTTTGGAGATTAAGAAGAGAAATGAGTAATAATTCAGTAATGGAAATTACAGACAAAGTCATTGAGCTTATAAAAAGAACTAAGGACAATAAAGAGTTTGTAAAATCAATAAAGAATTTGTAAAATCAGTAATATAAATGTAAATATAGATTATATAAAGTAATAGAAAAATCACTTGAATGGCATAATAAGTTATGCTATAATAATGTAGTTGATAATGTAAAAAGAAAGTTAATATAATTAATTTTTTTAAATAAAGAGAAGAGGTGACTATAATGCAAAAGGAAATACAACCAAAATACAATCCAGTTGAAGTGCGTTGTGCTTGTGGGAACACATTTGTTGCTGGTTCAACTAAGGACGAAATAAAAGTTGAAATATGTTCAGAATGCCATCCATTCTATACAGGAAAACAAAAGAACATAGAAAAAGGTGGAAGAATCGACAAATTCAAGAAAAGATTCAAAATGGACTAATTTTTATAAAAGTGGAGTTGGAGGAAGCCAACTCCTATTTTATTACAAAAAAACATTCATATTCTACTTTAAACTGTCTTTTTGTATTATAATAATAAATATGTAAAATTGAGTATTTTAAATACAATAAAATGAGGTGAGTGGATGGCAAAACAAGCTGTAGGTGGGCAAGCTGTTATTGAAGGTGTAATGATGCAGTCAAAAGACAAAAGAGCAGTAGCTGTTAGAAAAAGTGATGGAGAAATAGCACTAAAAGAAGATAGAATAAAAAGTTGGGTAAGAGATAAGAATATAGATAAGATACCTTTTGTTAGGGGTTCTTTTGTTATGATAGATACAATGATTCAAGGTATAAAAAGCTTAAATTTTTCTTCAGAGTTTTTTATGGAAGAGGCTGAAGAGGATAAATTTGATTTATTCATAAAGAAAATTTTTAAAGATAAGGCAAATGATATAATTATAATATTTTCATTAGTCATAGCAATGCTACTTTCTGCTGGATTATTTATTTTTATACCTACATTGGTAGGAGGAGCTTTTTCTAAGGTAATGCCTAATGACTTTATGCTTAATTTAATAGAAGGAATCATAAGAATTGCTATATTATTTGCATATATAGTACTGATTTCACGAAGTAAGGATATAGAAAGAGTATTTCAATATCATGGAGCAGAACATAAATCTATATATTGTTATGAAAATGATTTAGAACTTACAGTAGAGAATGCTAGAAAATTTAAAAGGCTACATCCTAGATGTGGTACAAATTTTTTATTTATAGTTATGGCTGTATCAATAATATTGTTTGCATTTTTCGGCTGGCCAAATCCAATCCTTAGAATATTTATGAGAATTATATGTGTGCCTATAGTAGCAGGTTTATCTTATGAAGTAATTAGAATTCTTGGAAGATATGATAATGGATTTACTAAAGTTATTGCATATCCAGGAATGATGTTGCAATATTTTACAACAAAAGAACCTGATGATGAGCAATTAGAGGTTGCCTTAGAAGCATTAAAGGCAGTAGTAGATTAAAGAAAAGGATATTTATTATGACAATAAAAGATATAATTATTAAATATTCAGATACATTTAAAGATATAAGTGACACTCCAAGATTAGATACAGAGTTATTGTTACAAAAAGCATTAGGAGATGTTGACAGACTATATATTCACTTAAATCTGGATAAAGAGCTAACTGAAGAACAAGAAATAAAATTTATAGGTTTTGCAAAGGAAAGATTAAATGGAAGACCAATAGCATATATAGTTGAAAATAGAGAGTTTATGGGATTAGACTTTTTTGTTAAGGAAGGTGTATTGATTCCAAGACCCGATACAGAAAATTTAGTAGAAGAAATAATTGAAATATGTAAAGGAAGAAAAGAAGTAAGTATACTAGACATAGGTACTGGTTCTGGTGCTATTACAGTAAGTTTGGCGAAGTACATTGAAAATTCTAAAATCATGTCTTTTGATATATCAGAAATAGCCTTAGAAATAGCTAAAAAAAATGCTATTATAAATGAAGTTGGTGAAAAAATAAAGTATATCAATTCCGATTTATTTACAGCAATAAGTGATAGTAATATAAAATTTGATATAATAGTTTCAAATCCTCCATATATTAAAAAACAAGATATAGAAACGCTGCACACACAAGTTAAAGATTATGAGCCATATAATGCTCTTGAAGGTGGAGAAGATGGATTGGATTTTTATAGAAAAATAACAGAACAAGGGAAGAAATATTTAAATAGGTGTGGAATATTAGCATATGAAGTTGGTCATAATCAAGCTGAAGATGTAATTAATATTATGAAAAGTAATGGATATAAAAAAATATATACAAAGAAGGATATTCAAGGCATTGATAGAGTTGTTATAGGTTACAATATATGATATAATCAACAATTGATATGTTACATTTAATCGAGGTGAAAGTATGTTAAAAAAATTAGAAGTATTGGAAGATACATATAAAGACTTAAGTGAAAAAATAGGTGATCCTGATGTAATAAATGATCAAAAAGTTTGGCAAAAGTATATAAAAGAGCATGCTGACTTAGAGCCTATTGTTATGAAATACAGAGAGTATAAAAGTGTTTTAGATAGTATAAAAGAATCAAAAGAAATTTTACAAGAAGAGTCAGATGAGGAATTAAGAGAATTAGCTAAGATGGAGTTAGCTGAGATGGAAGAAAAAGTAGCACCTCTAGAGGACGAAATAAAAATACTATTATTACCTAAAGACCCTAATGATGACAAGAACGTTATAGTTGAAATTAGAGGTGGAGCTGGAGGAGATGAAGCAGCTCTGTTTGCGGGTGATTTATTTAGAATGTATTCAAGATATGCTGAAAGAAGAAGATGGAAAATAGAATTATTAAGTGCAAGTGATACTGGAGTTGGTGGATATAAAGAAGTATCTTTTATGATAAAAGGTAAAGGTGCTTACTCAAGATTAAAGTATGAATCTGGAGTTCATAGAGTTCAAAGAATACCATCAACTGAATCTGGTGGAAGAATACACACATCAACTTCTACTGTTGCAGTATTACCAGAAGTTGAAGATGTAGAAGTTGAAATAAATCCAAATGATTTAAGAATAGACGTTTTCCGTTCTTCAGGTAATGGAGGGCAAAGTGTCAACACTACTGACTCTGCGGTTAGGGTAACACATATACCTACAGGTGAGGTAGTATCTTGTCAAGATGGAAAATCACAATTAAAAAATAAAGAGCAAGCTTTAAAAATATTAAAAGCTAGACTTTACGATAAAGCATTGGCAGAACAACACAAAGATATAGCAGCAGAAAGAAAAAGCCAAGTTGGAACAGGAGACAGATCGGAAAGAATAAGAACATATAATTTCCCTCAAGGTAGAATAAGTGACCATAGAATAAATTTAACTTTATATAAGCTAGATGCATTCTTAGATGGAGATATAGATGAAATGATAGATGCTTTAATTACTGTTGACCAAACAGAAAAAATGACTGCAATATAAGTAATGTTTTAAAGAAGCTGTTTCTTTCTAGAAATTATTTTCTATTTTGAAACAGCTATTTTGCATTTTAGGTCATGTTATCATATTCTACTGTATATAATTGTTATATACAAGTATAGGAGGGTTATATGATACTAAAAGTAACAATGATTGGTCTTTTGGCAGGTGTTATAGGGACAGGATTAGGAGGAGTAATATCAGCTATTTTTAAAAGAGAAGTTGATAAATATCTAAATTTCTTTATGGGATTATCTGGCGGAATAATGTTGGCTGTAGTGGTGTTTGATTTGATGAAAGAATCAATGGACAAAATGGGGATAATCAACACAGTTATATTTACATTTGTTGGAGCTCTTATAACTATGTACATAAAAACAAAATTAGATGCATCTGGAAGTATGGCATCTGGGTATCTTATATTCATAAGTATATTACTACATAATTTACCAGAAGGACTAGCCATTGGTTCTTCTTTTATGTCAACTGAAAGTTTGGGTATTACTCTTGCTATAGTTATAGGTCTACATAACATACCAGAAGGATTGGCTATGGCATTGGGCTTAGTTTGTAATAAAATGAAACTAAGTAAAGTTATTTTATTTACTGTAATAGCTGGATTGCCTATGGGCTTAGGAAGTTTTTTAGGTGTTTATTTTGGAGGAGTATTTACTTCTCTTATAGGAGTATTTCTTGCTACAGCAGGAGGTACTATGATGTATGTTGTATTGGAAGAAATTTTTCCACATTCTAAAAGTGTGTATTGTATAATTGGTTTTTTGTTAGGTACAATGATTGTAAACTATATATAAAATTAAAATGAAAGCAGGCATACAAAAGATGAAAACTATTATAAGTAATATTGATATAAATAATATTGATTATGAGGAAATAAAAATACAAGCAAAACTTCTTAGAGAGGGCAAAACAGTTATTTTTCCAACTGAGACAGTGTATGGTCTAGGTGCAAATGCGTTAGATGAAAATGCAGTAAAGAAGATTTATGAAGCTAAAGGGAGACCAAGTGATAATCCATTAATAGTCCATATATATGAAAAAGAAGAGGTCTATAATTTAGCCAAAGATATAAGTGATAAAGCTAAGCTTGTTATAGAAAAGCTTTGGCCAGGACCTATAACAATCATATTAAATAAGAAATATATAATTCCATATAGAACTAGTGGTGGGCTTGATACAGTTGCAATAAGGATGCCTTCTAATGTTATTGCCAGGGAAATAATAAAAGAATCTGGTATACCTATTGCAGCTCCTTCTGCAAATATATCAGGTCGACCATCTCCAACAAAAGCAAAACACGTATATGAAGAAATGAATGGAAGAGTAGATGGAATAGTTTTAGGAGGAGATTGTAATTTTGGCTTGGAGTCAACTGTATTAGACCTAACAGAAGAAACTCCTATGATACTGAGACCAGGAAGTATAACCAAGGAAGTTTTAGAGGAACTTCTTGGAGAAGTAAAGCTTGACCCATCATTAAGTAAAAAAGAAGATAATCAAAAAGCTAAAGCTCCTGGAATGAAATATAAACACTATTCTCCAAATGCAGATGTATATATTATATCTGGAAAAAGAGAAAATGTAGCAACAAAGATTAATGATATGATAAAATCTAATAAAGAAAAAAGTCTAAAGACAGGTGTAATGTGTATTAGTAGAAACAGAGAGTTTTATGATGGAGAAGTAATAGATTTAGGAAGCTCTCTTGAGGAAGTTGCAAGTAATCTGTTTGATGCCCTTATAGAAATGGATAAAAAGGGTATTGATGTCATATACTCAGAGGAGTTCCCTAAGACTGGTGTTGGACAAGCAATTATGAATAGACTACTGAAGGCAGCAGGATACAGAGTAATAAAGGCATAAAAGGGAGTTGTAAAATATGAATATACTTATTGTATGTACAGGGAATACTTGTAGAAGTCCTATGGCTGAGGCTATATTAAAGAAAGCAATTAAAGAATCTGGAAAAAATATTGAAGAATATTCTATATCATCAGCAGGTATATCTACAGTAGATGGAATGGCTGCTTCTAAAAATTCTATAGACGCATTAAAAGAAATTGGTATAGACTTATCAAATCATAGAAGTAAAGTAATTACCAAAGAATTAATCGATAAATCAGATATAATACTAACAATGACTAAATCACATAAAGAAATTTTAGTACAAGCAGTTCCAAAATGCAGAGAAAAAGTGTATACTTTTAAAGGGTTTGTAAATAAAAATGAGTCAGATATTTCTGACCCATTTGGAGGAAATTTAGATACTTATAGAAATACTATGAGAGAAATAATATATTCTGTCAACGAAATAGTAAAAAAAATATAAAACGGAGGATAAACAAATGAAGATAGGATTAGGTTGTGACCATGGAGGATATAATTTAAAACAGGAAATAATAAACTATTTAGAAGGTAAAGGTATAAAATGTGTAGATTATGGAACTAATAATGCGACAGATTCTGTTGATTATCCTGTTTATGGAGAAGTAGTTGCAAATGCAGTTATAAATAAAGAAGTAGATTATGGAATATTATGTTGTGGTACAGGAATAGGAATATCTCTAGCTGCTAATAAGGTTCCTGGGATAAGATGTGCAGTTGTATCAGATGTATTTTCTGCAAAAATGTCAAAAGCACATAATGATGCAAACATGTTATCATTAGGTGAAAGAGTTTTAGGAAAAGGTCTAGCACTTGAAATAGTTGAAGCATGGATTAATACAGATTTTGAAGGTGATAGACATGCTAGAAGAGTAAATATGATTAAATCAATAGAAGAAAAACACAATAAATAATAAAAATTACAGTTTTATCAGGAGGAATTATCAAAATGAGTAAAGTGGTAGAGACAAACCATCCATTAATACAACATAAATTAACTTTAATGAGAGATAAAAATACTGGTTCTAAAGATTTTAGAGAACTTTTAACTGAAATTGCAATGTTAATGGGATATGAAATAACAAAAGATATACCATTAAAAGATGTAGAAATAGAAACTCCTATTCAAAAAACATCATCTAAAGTAGTTGCAGGTAAAAAGTTAGCAATAATTCCAATTTTAAGAGCAGGTCTTGGAATGGTAGATGGATTAGTAAGCTTAATGCCAGCAGCAAAAGTTGGACATGTAGGACTATATAGAGACCCAGAAACATTAAAACCAGTTGAATATTATTGTAAGCTTCCTCAAGACATTGGAGAAAGAGATATAATAGTAGTTGACCCTATGCTTGCAACAGGAGGGTCTGCTGTAGCAGCTATAGATTTACTTAAATCTAAAGGAGCTAAAAGTATAAAATTAGCTAATTTAGTAGCTGCACCAGAAGGTATAGCAGAAGTACAAAAATATCATGATGATGTTGATATATATGTTGCATCAGTTGATGAAAGATTAAATGAACATGGATATATAATTCCTGGTCTTGGTGATGCTGGAGATAGATTATTTGGAACTAAATAAAAATAAATAACCATAAATATTTATTAGGGACTTTCTTATGTAGTGTATATAATTTTATGTAAGAAGGTTCCTTTTTATGTATTTTTCTCAAAATAGGAATTCTTGAATTGATAAATTTCTCGAATTGAGAATAAAAAGTTTTTACCAATTCAAAAAGAATAGCTATTTTATAGAATTCTACAAAATATTAGTTCTTTTTAATGTGGCATGTTAGTTGCTTACGATTAAATTGATATGTATTAAATGTGTTAAATGTATTAATTGAATTAAGAATGAAATATTAATAATATTATTGGGAGTGGTAATACATGAAAAATTGTATAGTGGTAAGAGGAGCTGGAGATTTAGCAACAGCAGTTATTCATAAATTACACAACAGTGGTTTTAAAGTAGTTGCTTTAGAAATAGAAGAGCCATTAGCTATAAGAAGACAAATTTCTTTTTGTGAGGCTGTTTATGAAAAAAAAGTAACCATTGAAGGCGTAGAGTGTATACTTTGCTATACTGAAAAAGAAATAGAAGAAACATTATCTCAAGGTAAGGTAGCATTGATTATAGACCCCAAAGGAGAAAAATTATCTGAGCTAAATCCAATTGTTTTGGTTGATGGGATATTAGCTAAGAAAAACTTAGGTACTACTAAAGATATGGCACCACTTACAATAGCCTTAGGTCCTGGGTTTTGTGCAGGAGAAGATGTAGATATTGTTATAGAGACAATGAGAGGTCATAATCTAGGAAGAATAATAACTAATGGAAGAGCAGAAGAAAATACAGGAGTACCAGGAGCAATAAAAGGTTTTTCAAAAGAGAGGGTAATGCATTCACAGTACAATGGAATAATAGAAAATGTATGTAAGATAGGTGATGTAGTTGAAAAGGGAGACTTACTTTGTTATATTAATGATTATGAAAAAAAACATGAAGTTAGAGCGACAATATCTGGAGTTCTTAGAGGATTACTAAAAGATGGAGCAAAGGTAAATAAAAATTTAAAAATACTAGACATAGACCCTAGAAAAGAAGAAGTTAAGAATGCTTTTACAATATCAGATAAAGCTAGATGCATAGCTGGAGGGGTTTTAGAAGCAATATTAAACAGTAGGATTTATCCAAAAAATTAATTTATATTAGATAAAGCTATTAATATTTTATTAAGATGATATAATAAATTTAATAGATTAAAGAGAGCATATAACGGGTATTTAAAATTTAAATGGTAAAAATGCTCTTTTTTTATTGGACATTCAATTAACATGTGTATATAATATAAAAATAAGTATTTGTTTAGGTTGAAATCTAATAAATATATAAGACTAGTACATAAGCAAAGAGGAGAAAAGTAAATTATGAGACCATCATGGGATGAATACTTCATGGAAATTGCAGAGGTAGTGAAAAAGCGTTCAACTTGTATTAGAAGACAAGTAGGAGCTGTCATTGTAAGAGACAAACAAATATTAACAACTGGATATAATGGCTCCCCAAGAAATCTTGAACACTGTGAAAATATTGGATGTAAAAGGCAGGAATTAAATATTCCCTCAGGAGAAAGACATGAATTGTGTAGAGCATTACATGCTGAACAAAATGCCATAATACAAGCTGCTCATAATGGTATTAGTGTGGATGGGGCAACTTTGTATGTTACTACAAGACCTTGTGTTTTGTGTGCAAAAATGTGCATAAATGCAGGGATATTAAAAATTGTTTATGAAGGTGATTATCCAGATGATATGTCTACAGAATTATTAAAAGAAGCAGGGATAGAACTCATAAAATTTTAGTAGATAAAATTAGCGTGACAATAAATGTCAAATTATGACGCTGAAATACACTGAAATAAAATGGTTAAAAGAAAGTATTTGAAAAATCATCAAATTAGTAGTAAGATATATTTTATAATTAAATAAATTTATGAGATAGATTAATTACATGTTATTTATTTTGTAATAATGAGGGATACTATTTATGAGTAAAAAAAATACACATATGGAAATTGCAAAGTTGTTTAGTTTAATAAGTCAAATAGGATTGATGATTGTGATATCAATATTAGGATGTACTTTCTTAGGAAAATTTTTAGATAGTAAATTAAATACTACTCCAGTTCTGACAATAATATTTTTATTGCTAGGTGTTGGAGGTGCTTTTAGTGGTGTTTATAAAACTCTAATAGTATATACACGAAGGAAGTGATATATTGGATATAAAATTACTTAACCAGGTAAGGTCAGTAACAAAGGGTATAGTAATATTTGATGTAGTTTTAATTGTGCTAATGTTGATAACATCAACATTAAGTAAACCAGTATTATTAGGACTTATATTTGGCTCTATAATAGCTATGTTAAATTTTAGGTTATTGGCGATATCACTGGAAAAATCAGTGACATTTCCTGCTGGAAAGGCACAAGCTTATGCGTCAGCACAGTATACCATTAGGTTATTTATAATGGCAGTTGTTCTAATTGCTTCAGCTAAGGTACCACATTTAAATATAATCGGAACAGCATTGGGATTATTGAGTACAAAGTTTGTCATATTATCAAAAAACTTTATAAATAAATTAAAGAGGAAGGAGGCATAAGTATGAATCAAGCGCATTATTATCTCATAGGAAACTTTAAGATTAGTGAAACAATACTAGTAAGTTGGGGAATAATGGCCTTTTTAGCGATAGCATCTTATTTTTTAACTAGAAACTTAAAAAAAGTTCCAACTAGTAAAGTCCAAATATTTTTAGAATTTGCAATAGGTGGTCTTGCTAAAATGGTTACAAATGTTATGGGCAAGAATACAATAAAAAGAATGCCATATATGATACCATACATAGGAAGTTTGTTTTTATTTTTCGCATGCTCAAATTTAAGCCCATTACTTGGATTAAGATCACCAACAACTGACCTAGATACAACTGCTGCATGGGCAATGATTACATTTTTTATGATTTATTTTGCAGGAGTTAAATTTAAAGGGTTATCATACTTTAAAGAATTGGCTCAACCACTTGCCATAATGTTGCCAATTAATATTATAGGTGAGCTAGCTAGACCAATATCATTAAGTTTCCGTCCATTTGGAAATATTTTAGGGGGAACAATTATAATGGGTCTGTTTTATCAACTTTTAGGTTTTATATCTAGTTTAATACCAGGGTTATCAATACCAATTGGACAGATATTAATACCAGTTCCATTACACTTGTATTTTGACTTATTTGCAGGATTGTTACAGGCATATATATTTATAATGTTAACAATGGTGTTTATATCAAGTGCAGGAGAACTAGATTAAGAAATCAACTTATATTAAGATAAAAAATAAAATAATTTAAAAATTTAAAGTTTTAAGGAGGAAATAATTATGGAAACAGCAATAGTAGCGGCAGCATCAGCAATAGGAGCAGGAATAGCAGTTGCAACAGGTATAGGTGCAGGTATAGGTCAAGGTGTAGCAGCAGGTAAAGCTGCAGAAGCAGTAGGAAACCAACCAGAAGCTAAAGGTGATATAACTTCAACTTTATTACTAGGTGTTGCTATAGCAGAGTCTTCAGCAATATATGGTTTGGTTGTATCAATAATACTTCTATTCGTAAATCCATTCTTTAAATACTTAGGAATGTAGATTTAGTCCTTAAATATTTTGAGATAGGTTTATAGGTAAATCATCTCAAACTTATAATCATGAGATGAACTTTATCATCTCGTGATTATAAGTAGTTATGATTTATGGAAAGGAGGATAATTATGGAAAAAGCACTAGTAGGTATAACATGGGAATTTGTGTTCCAAATTGTTAATACTTTTATAATATTTTTACTTCTGAGAAAGCTTTTATTCAAGCCAGTATTAAATATAATTGAATCAAGAGAAAATGATATTAAAAATGATTTGGCAGAAGGCGAAAAAGCAAAAAATGAAGGTTTAGCTTTGAAAAAAGAATATGAGTCAAAAATCAATTTTGCTAAAGATGAAGGTCAAGAAATCATAAAACAAGCAACTATAAGAGCAGAGCAGAAATCAGATGATATAGTAAATACTGCAAAGAAAGATGCTCTTGATATAAAAAATAAAGCAAACAAAGATATAGAACAAGAAAGACAAAAGGTTATAAATGAAATCAAGAATGATATATCTAACATAGCACTACTTGCAGCATCTAAGGTTATTGAAAAAGATTTAGATAAATCTAAACATGAGGAATTGATAGAAAACTTTATAAAAGAGGTAGGGGAAGCTAAATGATAAATGTAATAGCAAACAGATATGCCGAAGCCCTATTTCAATTAGGAGAAGAAGAAAATTCAACTGATGTATTATTTAAAGAATTAGAAAAAGTAGTAGATATGATGACTAAAGTTAGTAAAGATTTCTACAAAGTTTTAAAATCACCATTAGTTTCAAAATCAGAGAAGAAAAACTTGGTAGAAATTATTTTTAGTAAAGAAGTAAGTCTTAATATGAAAAACTTTTTAAAAGTTTTAGTAGACAAAGATAGAGTATCATATTTAGAAGATATAGAATTAGCCTATAAAGAATTATTAAATAAGAAAAATAATGTAATTGATGGTGTAGCAATAAGTGCTATTCCAATGAGTGAAACAGATATTAAAGAACTTGAAGTTAAACTTTCAAATCAATACAACAAAAATGTTACTATAGAAAATGTCGTTGACAAGACTATACTAGGGGGAGTTCTAGTTAGAATTGGAAATGAGCAGATAGATGGCACTGTAAAAACTCGTCTAGATAAGATGAAAGAAAAGCTATCTGAAGTAATATCTTAAGAATGGTGGTGAACCCATGAACTTAAAACCTGAAGAAATAAGTTCTATAATTAAACAGCAAATAAAAAATTATGAGAATAAAGTTGAGTTGACAGATACAGGTAGTGTTTTAACAGTTGGGGACGGTATAGCGAGTGTATATGGACTAGAAAAAGCTATGTCTGGTGAGTTACTAGAGTTCCCTGGTGAAATATATGGTATGGCACTTAACTTAGAAGAAGAAGTAGTTGGAGCTGTTATACTTGGAGATGACAGTACAATAAAAGAAGGCGATATAGTTAAGAGAACTGGAAGAATAGTTGAAGTTCCAGTTGGAGAAGCTTTAATAGGTAGAGTTGTAAACTCTCTAGGTCAACCAATAGATGGAAAAGGACCTATAACATATACAAAAACTAGACCAGTTGAATCTGAGGCACCTGGTATAATAGATAGAAGGTCTGTTTATGAACCATTACAAACAGGAATTAAATCAATAGATTCAATGATACCAATTGGTAGAGGTCAAAGAGAGTTAATAATAGGTGACAGACAAACTGGTAAAACATCTATAGTTATTGACACTATATTAAATCAAAAAGGAAAAGATGTTATCTGTATATATGTAGCAATTGGTCAAAAACGTTCTACTATAGCTCAATTAGTTAGTTCTTTAGAAAAAGGTGGAGCTTTAGACTATACAATAGTAGTTTCAGCAACAGCATCTGAATCAGCACCACTTCAATATATAGCACCATATGCTGGAGCAGCTATGGGTGAAGAATTTATGTACAATGGAAAACATGTACTTATAGTGTATGATGATTTAAGTAAACAAGCTGTTGCATATAGAGAAATGTCATTATTACTTAGAAGACCACCAGGACGTGAGGCATACCCTGGAGATGTATTCTATTTACATTCAAGATTACTTGAAAGAGCAGCTAAGTTATCTGATGAATTGGGTGGAGGTTCAATGACTGCCTTACCTATAATAGAAACTCAAGCTGGTGACGTTTCTGCATATATACCAACTAATGTTATATCTATAACAGATGGTCAAATATACTTACAACCAGAGTTATTCTATTCAGGTGTAAGACCAGCAGTTGACCCTGGTATATCAGTATCAAGGGTTGGTGGTTCTGCGCAAATTAAAGCAATGAAAAAAGTTGCAGGTACATTAAAACTTGCATATTCACAATATAGAGAACTTGCAGCATTCTCACAATTTGGTTCTGACTTAGATGAAGATACTAAAAAGAGACTTGCTCAAGGTGAAAGAATCGTTGAGATATTAAAACAAGGTGAGCATCAACCAATAAAAGTTGAAAATCAAGTTATGATAATATACGCTGTTATAAATAATCATCTAGAGGATATTCCAATAGATAATATAGCTAGATTTGAATCAGAATTGTATGCATTTGTAGATAATAATTATCCAGAAATATCAAGAAAAATATTAAGTGGAGATGACTTCACTCATGATTTAACAGATGCAATAAATGAATTTAAAGAAAAGTTTGTTGTTGAAGTATAATCCTTTTTAAAAAAGGAGGTAAATTAATTGGCAGGAGCTGGAATTAAAGCAATCAAAACACGTATGGGAAGTGTTGAAAGTACAAAGCAAATAACTAAAGCGATGGAACTAGTTGCATCTTCTAAGCTTAGAAAAGCAAAAGAAAAAGCTGAAAATTCAAGAGAATATTTTAATACTTTGTACGATACAGTAAAAGATATTGCCCAAACAACACGTGGAGTTAGAAATGAATTTTTAAAAGAAAGAGAAGTAAAAAACAAATGCTATATAGTAGTAGCTGGAGATAGAGGACTTGCAGGTGGATACAATTCCAATGTATTAAAGGAATCTGTGTCTCATATGGAAGGTAAAAAGGAAACAGTTATTACTGTTGGAAAGAAAGCTCATGAATTTTTTAATAAAAGAAACTACAATATAGCAAAAGATATAAATAGTGTTGAAGCTTGTGGATATGAAGATGCGATAGAAATTTCACAAACTATTATTGACCTGTATAAAAAAGGTGAAGTAGATGAGGTTTATATTGCTTATACAAAATTTAAGTCAGCTTTATCACAGGAAGTTGAAATTTTAAAATTGCTTCCATTAGTTTTTGAAAAAGATACAGATGAACAAGGCGTTGTAATAAAAGAAGAAAAACAAAGTAAATCAAAAGTACAATATATACCATCAGCAGAAGCAGTTTTAAGTTATATTGTACCTCAGTTTATATCAGGTACAGTATATGGTGGAATTTTGGAATCTTTTGCTTCAGAGCAAGGTGCTAGAAGAACTGCGATGGAATCGGCCACAGACAATGCAAATGAAATGCTATCTAATTTAGAGTTAAGTTATAACAGAGCAAGACAGTCAGCTGTAACTCAAGAAATAACAGAGATAGTTGGCGGAGTTGAAGCTCTAAAATAGGGAGGTTAGGAAATGGCAAATGTAGGTAAAGTAGTACAGATTGTAGGAGCTGTACTAGATGTTAAGTTTGATAGTGAACAAAGCCTACCTAACTTATTAAATGCGTTAGTGATAAAGTTAGGAGATAAAGAAATAGTTGCAGAAGTTGCTCAACATATAGGTGATGATACTGTAAGATGTATAGCTATGAGTGCAACTGATGGACTTGTAAGAGGTATGGAAGTTGTAGATACAGGAGAACCAATAAGTGTTCCTGTTGGAGATGAAACTTTAGGTAGAATATTCAATGTTCTTGGAAAACCAGTTGATGGAAAACCAGCTCCAAAATCTGCACCTAAATTACCTATACATAGACCAGCACCAGCATATGATGAACTAGAAACTACAGCTGAAATACTAGAAACTGGTATTAAGGTAGTTGACTTACTAGCGCCATATTTGAAAGGTGGAAAAATAGGTCTGTTTGGAGGAGCAGGAGTAGGAAAGACAGTTTTAATACAAGAACTTATAAACAATATCGCTAAACAACATGGTGGTATTTCTGTATTCTCAGGAGTAGGAGAAAGAACAAGAGAAGGTAATGACCTTTATGGAGAAATGAGTGAGTCTGGCGTTATAAATAAAACTGCTCTAGTATTTGGTCAGATGAATGAACCACCTGGAGCGAGAATGAGAGTTGCCTTAACTGGACTTACAATGGCAGAACATTTTAGAGATGAGCAAGGACAAGACGTTTTACTTTTTGTTGATAATATATTCCGTTTCACACAAGCTGGTTCAGAAGTTTCAGCACTTCTAGGACGTATGCCATCAGCTGTTGGTTATCAACCAACATTAGCTACTGAAATGGGTGCACTTCAAGAGAGAATAACGTCAACTAAAAAAGGCTCAATAACATCTGTTCAAGCAGTATATGTACCAGCAGATGACTTAACTGACCCAGCACCAGCTACAACATTCTCTCACTTAGATGCAAAAACAGTTTTATCAAGACAAATATCATCATTGGGTATATATCCGGCAGTTGACCCTCTTGAATCTACATCAAGAATTCTTGACCCTAGTATAGTAGGAAAAGAACATTATGAAGTAGCCAGAGGTGTACAATCGATACTTCAAAGATATAAAGAACTTCAAGATATAATTGCTATACTTGGTATGGATGAACTATCTGATGAAGATAAGTTAATAGTTGCACGTGCTAGAAAGATACAAAGATTCTTATCTCAATCATTTACAGTTGCTGAGCAATTTACAGGAAATCCAGGTCAATATGTTCCTGTTAAAGAGACTGTAAGAGGATTTAAAGAAATTCTTGAAGGTAAACATGATGACTTACCAGAGTCAGCATTCCTATTTGTAGGGACAATAGAAGACGCTGTTAAAAAAGCGAAGGGAAGTATGTAGTCATGGCTAGTGAATTTTCATTGAAGGTTGTAACTCCAAATAATACTTTTTATGATGGAGACGTTGAAATGATAGTAGTTAGAACTACAAAAGGAGACAAAGGGGTATTGAAAGGTCATATACCATTTGTTTCAGGTATAACTGTAGGAACTTTAAAGATAAAAAAAGATGGAAGCTTTAAAGAGGCGAAAATAGCAGAAGGATTCGTTAATGTGGCTCAAGATAAAACTGTCATATTGACAGAATCTGCTGAGTGGATTTAGTAATTTAATTTAGAATGTAAAAAGTCATTTTGACCAAAAATATTTTGGGTGAAATGACTTTTTGCGTTTCGGCGTTAATAAAATAACAATAAGATTGTAATCTTTTAGTGATAATAAATTCACAAAATGTTTGAATTTACTGCAAAATTATGTTGTAATTAATAAGATAAAGAAGATTTAGATAGCTTTTATACAAGTGAAAATATCCTCATATAAGAAATACATATAAAATTTTTATAAAATTTAAAAAATTTGCTTAGTTGTGTAGTATAATAAATAATATAATAGATTTGTATATAAT
>NZ_JAGWCV010000024.1:0-53207 GCF_020657735.1 Clostridioides sp. ZZV15-6383
TAGCAGTATTTACACTAGTACATAACTCATCTATTGCCCCTTGGACATTGGTAGAATTTAGTTTACTTACTGTATTATCATAACTTGTTTTCTCTGCTGTTGTTTCTATACTATCTACACTAGTTTTCACCTCGTTTAAGGCACCAACGAGACTAGTTTTATCTGTTGTAGTAAGTTGTGTTGTGTCCCCTATTTTATCCCCTAATTCTTTTTTAGCATCATCTATTTTCTTATTTGTTGCTGTATTATTATCAGTTATCTTTTTATCTAAATTAGTTATACTTGTTTTTATTTTTTCTTCATCTTTTTTAGTTAAAAATATTGCAGTTGGGTCAACAACTAATGTCACTTTCTCCACATTAGATACTTCTATGATAAATTTTAAGTATAAGTCTTTCATGGCTCCATTGCCAATCTTTGGCTTGTAAGTTTCGGGGCTTTTGCAAATTGCAATCATATCTCCTTCATTATCTATAAGAGCCATTTCTCTAACTGTGAATCCACCTATCGAACCAGGGATACATGCTGTTGCAATAATCCAGTTAGGATTATTTTCATCATTATCAAAAGCATTTATATTACCTTCCCAAACTTTATTTTTTAATGCTGTTTGGTCTTCTGTTGGATTATAATAATTTCCTCCACCATCTCCTGCTTGAATCTTCTCTAAAATTACTGGTTTACCTAACATTCCTGCGTTAGCAATCTTAGCTTTACCTATATTTGTTAGTATTGTGTAAAATTGTTCATCAGCCATTTATACCACCTCCTACCTTGGATATACTGTTAATATTTCTGAACTTATGTTATGAGCTAATGCAAACTTAGCTTTTACTTCTTTACTTGAATAAGGATATACTGTTATTTCTTCACTCATAATTGTTGTTTGTGCAAAATAAGTTCTACTTTTTAATAGAGATACTAACTTATAGCTTACAGATAAATGAGAAGGTTTTATAACATTTACTCTCTTATATAAATCTTCTAAGCTTCTAGGAAAACCTTGAGTACTGGTTAATTCAATATCAAAAGTGTATGGAGCTATGTTTTCATTTATTTTTATATTTGCACCTGTATAAGACTGTAATATCGTTGACATTCTTTTAGGTGTCATAATATATTTACTTTGGAGTTTAGCAATGACTTTCCTTCTTCTAGTTTCTATATCTTCATCTAAATTTGTTACTAAACCTACTCTATTTTCCCAAAATTCAAGCCCCCATGTTGCAGTTTGAGGAAATAATTGCAATTCTATTTCTTTATTTAATAATTCTAGATTATCAAATTCGCTTCCTATAGCTTCATATATAGAGTTCATAACTAAAGATTGTTCATAGATAGGAGATAATGTTAGAAGCATTTCTCTACCCTTTTTAGAAGTTATCACGCTATCACCTCATTGATTATCTCACCTATTCCAACAACTTGGTCATTTAAAATAATATTTGTTGTTCCATCATTTATTGTCAAGTTAGAAAAATCTTGTATTCCTTCATCTGCAAGCATCATAGAACCTGTTAGCGAATAAATTGCATTATAAGAAACAGTACCTCCAATATCTATTTTATCAAGATATTTGTCTATTTTATTTTTTAAGATATTTAGCACAGTTTCTTGACTAAATCCATTTGCAAACACAAAACTAGCTTTTACATTAATTAGTAATGTTTGTGGAGTAGCTATAGTTACAATAGCACCTATAGGAGCTTTTCCATCTCGATTTTGACCCTCTTTCACATTTGGATATATATATTCTTGAACCTTATCTATTAATTCTTGTGTTGCTGCTTTTCTATTTTTATCTAGTATTAATACTTTTACTGTCCCTGGTCCAGCCCATTCTGGAACTACATAAGCATATCCAACTCCATCAACTTCTTTAGTCCAACGAATATAATCTGAACTAGCTCCACTAAGTTTATCTTCTTGTTCTGCTACAAGAACTCTTTCTCTAAAATGTTCTTCATCTTCTATATCTGTTCCACCTTTGAAATCTTCTTTATTAGTAACTGATTTAACACCACTAATAGAACCTAATAAAACAGTTATAGTATTTTGAGCTACATTCCCTATAGTTCCTACAATCCTACATTCTGCTTTAATATCTACTGTTTCATTTGCTCCTATAGTTTTAGTTTCAATAAGCTCAAATTCTATGCTCTGTTTTTCATCTGTAGCTATAGTTGTAACAATAGTTCCTTTTGTAATGATAGTTCCTTGCATACCTGTAAATGTAATAACTCCAGTAGCCTTAGTTGGTTGATTTTTAAATACTCCCTTGCATTCTCCTAACCATTCTAAATAAGTTCCATAGCTAGTTTGAGGAAATGCTATCTTTAAATTATTTTGTAATCCTAGTTGTTTTAATTCAGCTATCTGCTCTGCTGTAGGTCTTGTTGCATCATAGATAAAGTCACCTTCTAATGTAGAAATATCTTGGAAGTTACTTAACATCCTTTGATGAACAGTTTCTTCATCTTCGGTTAAAAATACTGGTATAGGTAGCTCTCTTTCCATGTAATAATCACCTACCTTTTTATATTGCCATCAATTACTATATTTTCATCATCTATTGTTAGTACATCAAATTCATAACTAACAAGCCTACTATTTTCAAGCCAAACAAATATAAAATTACTAACTTCTTTTGTATATGGATGAACTAAAATAGTTTCTTTTATTAATCTAGTTATTTCAAGCTCTTTTGCACTTTGAGATAAGTTAGTAGCAATTAAGTCTTTTATTTCACTTCCATATACACTAGAATAAGCTGACCTTTTGTACCTAGGTGTTAATATAGCCTTTTGACACCATTGTTTATATGCTTGGACTTTATCACATTTTTTTAATGTTCCATCTGCATTTTTGACAAATTCACCTTTTATAAAGTCAAATAAAAAAGAACCCTTTAGGTCCAGTTCATTCTCATTATTATTTTTTAATTCTACAGTTTCAAAAGTTTCATTTTGAGGAAATAGGTTTGGCATTTGCAACCCTCCCAATTACTACAAATTCAGCTCCCATAATAGCTACTAACACCTTATCACCTATACTTAGTGGTTTTAATTCTTTTGGAGTTTCTATTTTATGCTTATGTCTATATTCTCCACTTGAAGCTTCATCTGAAAAAGTAAAATAGTCCTCTTTTAACATAAGATTCTCTAATACTAGATAATCCTGTATTTCATCTTTATAGCCACTAACTTTAAGCCCATTTGATGTTATTTCTGCAAGTTCACAACCCATTCCAAAAGTGCCATTTGCTACACTTTTATTCATATTTTCTTTCAATATTCTAGCAATTTTATTAAATCTAGCATCAGTCATTTGTATAAAACTTCCTCCTTATATATTCTAAAGTCCCTATATTGAGCTTCATTTTTGGGGTAGAATCTAATGTATGAGTAACATCTATAACATAATATTCTTTACTTTTTAAACTTACCTTGTCACCTGCTCTTATTCTATTTATATCTACTGCACAATCTACACTTATTGTTTCCTCTCCACTATTGAACATTGCTTCTGCTGCTTTCTTAGCTTCTTTAGCATTTTTTATCTTTTCATCTTGTTTAATTTTTTGTAGTGTTCCATACTTATCTGAGTCCTTCTTATATGTTCCAATAACAGATGCTTTTGTATTTTCATCTTTACTCTTACCTAGCACTTTTACACTTGTTACTGCATCATTAAAACTACTTGTAAAGTTAGCATCTTCTAATATACTATCTAATTTATATACATTTGCATTAGTACCAAGCTTAAATAATTTTAATTTATTATCCATCCTTACTCTAAATAAGTCCCCACCTTTACTCGCTGTTTCTTTTAAGTCCTTTTTAATCATATCTAAGATATTAGTCTTATGTATTACTTTAGCAAGTTTTACAGAAGTGTTCGCTAGATTGTAGTAAGGTATATTCCATTGTTTACAGTAATATTCAATTCTCTGTGTTGCTGTATTTTCTTTAAACGAGTATTGTTCTTCGCTTTCTTCCATGTAAACTGTTCTTTCTCTGCAAGATAATGTCAGTTTTTTACTCTTTTCACTTCTCCTAGTTTCCCATATGACTCCATCAAAGATTGTTTCTTCTTTTTTACTCTCATATGCTATATCAATCAGAACTATTTTATCACCTTTTTTAATATTTATATCTTTAAGTTGTTTAGGTTCTATTAAAGATACATCCATCTTGTATGCAACTCCGTCTATAGCTTCACTTAATGTTATTCCCTCGTTAAAATTTGCAATATCATATTTTCCATTTAATATTATTTTCATTTAGAAGGTATCACCAACTTTTGCCCTTTTTTAATCACATTAGGATTTTTACCAATGACTTTTTTATTTTCGGGTATATTGTAAATCTCTTTCCACCTTGAACCCTTACCTAAAAGATTTTTAGCTATCTTATATAATGTATCACTTGCTTTAACAGTATATATTTTAGATTTAGTTTGAGTATTAGGTCTATTATCTTTTAAGTCTGTTTTAGCATTACTCTTAGTCTCTTTTTTTAATGTCTCTATCTTCAGTTCTCTGTAAGTTCTAAATGTTATCTCAATGTCCCTATCTTCTTCTCTTCCTGCTGTTTGAGTATTGCTAAAACTAGATATTGTAACTAATCCATTGTAGCCAAAACCAGTTATAATAAGTCTTAGAGGTTCGGCTTGGTCTACCCATTTTTCAAGCATTGCAACTATTTCAATCGGATTTTTTAACTCGCTATATCTACAATAAGAAGCATCAAATTGAAAAGGTAGAAATGTTTTAAATGATATTTCTCTTATCTTCTCCCCTTCTTTTTTAATGTCAAATTCGCCTAAGTTTACTATATCTACAGTTTCAAACCTTTTTTCTTTTTTTATAGATAGAGAATCTTGCGGAGTTACTGGAAAGTGAAAATCTATTTTTTCTTTTTCATTTTTTAGATAAATATCTATTACCAAGTTATCACCTCTTTTTTTACAATAAAAAGCTCCTACAAGTTGTAAGAGCTTTAAAGTATTATACAAATATTAATTAAACATAAAATTTATTTGTTCTTCTATGCTATTAACTTCTGTATTTGTATTATTAATATGATTATTAAATTTTGGTGGATATATATGAAAATCATCACTTATGGCAACAGATTTGTCAGGTTCATCTTTTTTATTATATTGCATAACTGTTACGACTTCTTCTCCAGTATCATTTTCATAAAATTGAAATTGAATAGTATCATTGCTTTGATTATCATATACATCAATTTGCCTTAGTGTGGTTTCGTTTGGTTCTATAATTTTATATTTATAACCAAATATGTCTATGTTTGATTTTATTCCTTCATAAGATGTCATGTTAACACAATTTTTATTTTTTAAGTATACATCATTAAAAAACTTTGTTGGTTTATTGTTTTTCTTATTTTCGGATGGTTTTTGCTCATCTTCATTCTTTTTTTGTTGTTCTGCTAATTTTATAGCTTCTTCATCTTTTTTTTGTTTCTCTGTTTGAGCCTTCTGCTCTTTTTGTTTTTTAGTTTCTTCTTCCGCTTTCTTTTCAGCATCTTCTCTATCTTTATTACTAGAAACTTGATTGACTTGAGTAGAATTTTTATCATCTAAACCTCTTGTAAGATAAACAGTCCTAGCACAACTTAATGTTAATAATGCTAAAAAACATCCTAAGACTATTTTGCCTTTATTTTTAGCTTCAATAGCTTTCATTAAAAATTCAATTGAAAAAACAGCTAAAGTGATTGGTAAGAAACATATTGCTATAATACCTATAATAACTTTTAAGAAAGCATTTAGACTTTTAAATTTCTGCCACATAAAATTTCCCCCTCATAAATTTGCATATTTTAACAATATTATATCATTTATGAGGAAGATTTTTTTAACAACAATTCGACATTATCCAATATCTTGTAATGCTTCTCTTATTCCACTTTCTACTTGAGATAATAGTTCTTGTATCATTTCTTCTTTATTATCACTATTTTGAACATTTATAGATATTCCACCTAAATTTACAGTGTTATTAGAAGAATTAACACTGTTTGGTGTAGCTTCTTTATATTCTTTATTATCTGTATCCAAAACATTTGTAAGAGGAAATTGTCTAACATTATTTACAATATTAGAATAGCTTCCTCCAATTTTTTGAGAAGGAGTTGAACTTAAACCTAACATTTTTCCAGTTTGTTCATATAATTCTATTGCTCTACTTCTTCTAGTGTTTGTAAGAGGGATAACCATTTCAGCTCCATCTTCTCCACATATAGATGGTTTACTTGCAACTCCTCCTTCTGCAAAGTGACCAAATATATTACTTAGTATTCCACCACTACTTTCATTTACTGTCCTTTTGACAGTTGTTTGAGTAGTCTTAACATTAAAAGATGCAGATATTGGTGCTGAAACGGTTGCTCTTACACTATCCCAATAGCTTATAACTTGACTTGACATAGCACTAACTTGACTTACTACAGAACTACACATAGCAGAAATAGCACTTATTGCTGAACTACTTAAACTCGTAAAAGATGTCCTAGCTCCATTGTACATGCTACTACATGCTACCCTAACATTTGTTGCTAACATATTAAAAGAAGTTGTAGCACCATTGTATAAACTTGAACCTGCTTCTCTTCCTATTTGTGCTAGTTGCGTAAAGCTTTGTTTAGCCCCGTTATACATGTTTGTCGCTCCTTGCTGAACTGTTGCAGTAGCTTGGTTAAATGCCGTATCTATTCCATTTGTAAGATTACTATTATCTATTTGAGGAGTTGCACTATTTACAGCATTTGTTACTCCGTTTTGTGTAGCTGTAGCTAGTTCATTACTTTTTTGCTGTACAACTGGCACTCCTGCCTGTACTCCATTTACTACGCCATTAGTCAAATCTGTGCCTAATTGTTGCCCTGCTTGTTGTACAGTTGGGTTACCTTGAGTTAAAGCATTAGCCACTTCTTGATTTGCTTGTTGAACAGTTTGAGAAGCTGAACCTTGTATTTGACTTGAAGCTTGAGCAAATATACTTCTTACAGTTTCTAAAGCTTTTGGTCCTTCTATTCCTAAATTATTTAGATTTTCCAAAACTTTAGAAGCTTGTGTTTCTATTGGTGTGCTAAAGTCTACATTAGCAAATACTTGCCCCATCTTTCCATCCATTTTGCCTAGAGCTTCTTGCATTTGAGGTCCTATTTGGTTTATAGTTCCAAGCATACTATTTATTGCTCCATTCATACCATCCTTATTAAATCCACTTTTAAATGAATTAAATGTATCACTCAAGCCTTTTTTTAAGTTTGTAGTATCTAGTGCAGTAGAAGCTTGCGAGAAAATAGTTCTTAATGTATTTATAGCTTGTGTTCCTTCCAAACCTAGATTATTTAAATTTTGCAATACTTTAGTTTTTTGTGCATCTATAGAAGAATTAAAGTCTACTCCTTTGAAAATCTCACTTGCTTTACCTCCTAGACCTTTTAAAGTTTCTAAAGCTTGTGGTCCTGTAGCTTTTAAAGAGTTCAACATTCCTGTTACTCCGTCTTTTAATCCACCTATATTTGTTCCTTCCTTAAAAGCATTGAAAGCATCACTCATACCTTGTTTAATACGATTTGAAGAACCAGTTCCATATTCATTTATAAAATTCATAGTTTCTTGTATGCTATTTCTATAGTCTTCTGCATTTAGTTTTCCTGCTTTAAAAGCATCATCAAGATTTTTGGTGATTTTGTTAACTTTATCGCTAGGTTTCATATTAGCACTTACACCTGACAAAATTATAGCCATATCGTCATTTAAACCTCTCATCATAGTAAGAGAACTTTCTCCCATACCATCCAAGCTACTACTTAATGCCTTTGCTATTTCTCCTGACTTTCTTTCAGTTACATTTTTAGATTGTTCAAAAGCTGTTGAAAAAGCTTTTGTTACTTCTTGTAATTCTTCTTGACTAGCAGTTTTTAACATAGCTGTAGCATTTGAAGTTTCTCCTGCTATATCGCTCAAAGCTTCTTTTGTTATTACTTTTGCATCTGCCCAAGTCTTGCCAATAACATTTTTTATTCCAGAAATTTTTTCACCCCAGCTTTTATCTGAAAGTGCTATTCCGATCGCTTCCACTACACCTCCAATTATATTTATTAAATTCCCAAAAATTAATTTTATTGTTCCTCCTACACGTTCCATATGCCCTGTTACAAAATCACCAAAGATACCAAATCTCTCTTGTAAAGACATTATTGCTGTTTTATTATTAGAAATAGCAACAGACATTCCTGCAAAGGCTACGACTATAGCTCCTACAACGATTGGTAATAACATTGCACCTATGCTTGTAGCTCCTATAGCTACTTTAAGTAAACTTAATGATTTTATTGCACTACCAAAAGCAAAAGCTGTTTTAAGCACTAGTATTGCTCCAACTACAGACATTATCCCAGGAATCAGCACTTGGAATCCTGCCTTTATTTTATCAAAATTGTTAACAAATTTTTCTACTACTCCAACTATAGCATCACCAATTTGTGGCATTTTCTTAATTAAATCTTCTACAAATTGACGAGTCATAGGACCTAGTTTACTTCCTACCGATATTCTTACATCATCAATAGCGCTTTTTAAAATTTCAAATTGTCCTGACAGGGTATCTAGCTTCATGTCAGCAATTCTCTTAGCTTCTCCTTCACTTTCTGCAATAGCTGTAGTTAACTTATTAAAATCACTTTCACTAGCATTTACTACAGCCGCCCAACCTGCCATGGCTGTACGACCAAAAATAGAAGATATTGCAACACCTTTTTCAACATCTTCTAATCCGCCTAATTTTTCTCTAAGACTTCCTATTGTTCCTGCTAAATCTAAACTCCCATTTTTATTTTTCTTTAATTCTATTCCATACTTCTTTATTGCAGATGCAGCTTCTTCTGGTGGCTTTATTAATCTAACTAGACCTCCTCTTAGCGAAGTACCTGCCATGCTTCCCTTGACACTTGCACTAGCCATCAATCCTGTCGCAAGAGATAAATCTTTCATAGATACTCCTAATGCTCCCCCCATAGAACCAACATATTTGAACGTTTCGCCCATTAGCTCAACACTTGTATTTGAATTTGTTATAGTTGCTGCCATCACATCAACAAATTCAGTTGTGTCATTTGCAGTCATTCCTAACGCTGTTAGTCCATCAGTCACAATGTCACTCGTTAGTGCTAAGTCGGTTCCTCCTGCTGCTGCCAAGTTAAGAACGTCAGGAATTGCTTTTATCATTTGCTCGGACTTCCATCCTGCCATACCCATATAATACATTGCGTCTCCTGCATCTTTAGCTGTAAAACTAGTTTCTCTCCCAAGTTGTCTAGCTTTTGCAGTTAAAGCTTCCATTTCTTTTCCTGTTGCTCCACTTACGGCTTGTGTATTCTTCATACTTTGTTCAAAAGTAGCAAATCCTTTTACAGCAGAACCTACACCAATTCCACCTATTAAAGCTCCTGCGGTAGTAGCCAGTCTAGCAAATTTACTAATAGCTCCACTTACAAAAGAATCTATTTTTCCTGTAAGCCCTCCAAGTGCTGAACTAGCTTCATCTCTAATCTTAACTGCTGCTTCATATCTCTT
Organism: Clostridioides sp. ZZV15-6383; assembly: GCF_020657735.1. Lineage (NCBI taxonomy): Bacteria > Bacillati > Bacillota > Clostridia > Peptostreptococcales > Peptostreptococcaceae > Clostridioides > Clostridioides sp. ZZV15-6383. The sequence continues at coordinate 9,613 of NZ_JAGWCV010000024.1, forward strand.
ACTCACAAATTCTTGTAATTTATTTTTAGTTCGAGAAATAGTATTTATAGCTTCATCAGCTTGAGACTTTATTTTTATGATAGTATCAGCTTTTAGATTCTGAATCTTAGCTTTTACTTTATCTATTATAGAACTAGATTCATCTTGTCCTCGTATGATTATCGGAGGTGTAGGTTTAGCAACTTCTTTTATCTTATTATTAACTTTGTTAACAGTAGAGCTTGCGTTATCTGTAGCTTTTAATCTTGCGGTTACTGTCTTTCTAGCTTTATTAACATTACTATTAACTTTACTAACTGTAGAACTAGCATTATCTTTAGCCTTTATTGTTGCGGTTACTGTTCTTCTAGCTTTATTCATGTTGCCATTTATTTTATTTATAGTGCTGGAAGCTCTATCATTTATTCTAATAGCTGGGTTAGCTTTTATTTTATTAAGCTTTTGCATCCGTTTTTCAGTACGTTCAGCTATTTTTTCAGCAGCACTCAGCTTGTTTTTAGTTTCTGCATCCCCTTTTACACCAATAACGACATCAATATGATACATCTCTTTTTTGGCTATTTCTCTCACCTCACTTTCTATTTAGATTTGTTTGCTTTTTCTTCTAATTCAATCTCATGTCTTACAAATTCACTTATTAATTTTTGTACTAATTTATCTTTTTTAAAGAAATCGTCTGGTAGAACTCTAGCTTTAACAAATATATTAAATAAATGAGTTACAACTCCACCATGCTTAATTAGTTTTTTATTTCAATTTCCTCTAATACCTCATCATATCTAGACAATTTTAAGATTTCATCTGCAATAGCTTGCAATTCACCTGCTAAGAAAAGTCTTTTTAGTGCTTCTCTTGCATTAGAATATTTATTTTCCTCCAAAAATCTTTTATTATTAAAATTAGGTTTTGTAATTCCTCTTTCTAATAACATTAGATTCATTAAATCATCATCTACTTTTTCTTCTGTAAGTCCATTCTTCAATTTTCTTGTTTTAGTACATTTTTTTCTTATATTTGTTATTTCTTTTTCTGTAAAAGCTTTTATAGTAATTGGTATTTTTACTCTGTCGATTTTAAGTGTTCTTGTAGGCGGTTCAATTACCCCTGTCAATCTTCTAAAAATTTCATCATCAGCTAAATTAAGCAATATTTCATTTTCTTTAGCTTCATCTAACTCATCATCCTCAAAATCATCTTCTATTTCTTCATCTATACTATAATCATCATTTTCTAAGTCTTCAGTAATGATATTATTTTCTTTTATTACTTCCTCGTTTTCTAATTCTCTTTTATCCATATCTAACATATTTTTTTCCTCCATATTTTTTATTTTAATAAAAAAGCTACAAACAAAATCAATTGTTTATAGCTTTAAGTGCAGTACTGTTTTATTTTAAAGTGCATCTAATAATTCATATCCTCTAAATGCACCTTCTAATTCCTCTTTTACATCTTCACCCGCTTTTGAATTTATGACAGGTATCTTTTTAAGTCTACAGTTTTTTAACCTTACTCTTTCATAACCAAAAGTTTCAGCATTTCTTAATTCATAAATTATCTCAAAAGTTTTAAAACCAAGTTTTAATATATTTGAATTAACCTTAAATCTAGTTAAAGAGAAAGACCCCTTTTTTGTCCCACCTCTTGAAATCTCGTCTTCACACCCTAATAACTTTACACTTTGCTCATCTTGTTCATAGTCTGCTTTTATTTCTTCTGCATACATTTCTTCTTCGCCATCTATAATTATTCTTACATTAGAACCATTCAGAAAACTGGCTTCTTCTATATAATCATCATTATACATAATCTATAACCTCCTTTATCCTAAATATCCAGTTCCAAAGATTTTCTTCATTACATCAACCTTAACAGCATCCCATTTCCAATAAAATTCATCAGCTTTGGCAGTAGCCTGTAACTCTGTATCTATCTCAACATTAAATTCAGATATAATACCTTGACTCATCAATTCTTCAAAATATTTCTTCAATGCACATATAACAGTTGTCTGCCCTGTTGAATCGTTAAATATTTTCCCTACAAATTCTTTTCTTTTTAATGAAGTATCTTTATTTATAGTGTTAATAAACATGATATTAGAGATATATCCCATTGCTTCGTTTTTATCGTCTACATACTTTTTAAATGTGTTTACATCATCAACTATAATCACATCTCCATCATCAAAATCAAGTATTAGTGTACCTGATTTCAAACACTCTTTTACTTCACTTTGGCTTAATCTTGGTTCTACTTCTTCAAATATAGTCTTAGCATTACATATACTTCCTGTTATACCTTTACTTACAGAAAGAGCAGCAATATAAACAGCTACTTCACTAGGTGTATATTTTACATTTTCATAATAAGCTGAACTTCCAATGTTAACTATATTTTCATCATTGAAACCTTTTGATTTATCATTTATCTGTTTTATATTATCCTCTTTTTTCCCACCTAGAAATAATAATATATCTTTTCCTAGCTCCTTATTCTTAGCTACCCAAGCTTTTGTAGTTTCCTGCAATGCTTCATCAGCCACACCATCAAGTACAAAAGAGTCAAAGCTATATCTTTCAAACTCCTCCAAAGCTTTTAAATAAGACTCATTAGTAATAGATGTGCAACCATCATTGCCACCCTCTAAAGCTTGATTTACTACATTTGCTATAGTTTTATCGCTATCAGCTACTTTAGTCGCAACCACATATTCATTATCTAAATTTGAGTTTATTTCTAGTACTATTTCATCTATAGTACCTTTAATACTCGAACTAAATAACTGCTTAGTTCCTTCAAAGAATATAAAGTCTTTTTTATCTGCATCTACTAGATTAGATTTTATTGTTACATTAAAGTTTCTAGCTGTTGGATACTTAGTTTCTAGCTTAATTACATCTTTTGCACTATTCTCTGTAGTATCTTTTAGTGTTAATGTACCCTTCTTTTGTTTTCCATCTACAAGCCTATATAATAACAGCTCTTTTACATTCCCTAATAAAGCTAGTTTTCCTAGCTTGAAAGCTGAATAACTCATATCATCACCAAATAGAGTTTTAAGCTGTCTCAAATCATTTTTTATTGTTACAACCTTGCCAACTTCTCCCCAATTAGCTTTAACTGGTATTGCTAATCTACCCTTTAATCCTGTGTTTGTAGACTTTTCTGCTTGTGTTTTAAAGCGATTGTAAAAACCAGGTATTTCTTTTCTTTCTTTTTCATTCCATGTACCAGTTGCCATTTTATTTCACCTCTCTTTCTAAGAAATCTTTTATAATCTTCTCAAACTCTGATTTTGTAAGTTCTTCTTTCTTACAATTAAATAAAGCACCTGCAACTACCATTTTTTCGTAGCCAAGTGCTTCACTATTTTTTAAGAAATCACTTTTCAAATATTTTTCTTCCTGCTTACTCACATTAGTCTTTTTATTATTTGTTTCAGCCAATCCTTGCACCCCCCTATCTTAAATTTCCACTATTATAAATCTCATTCATAATAGGTTCTTCTCTTTTTATTTTACCTATCATTTTAAGTACTACAGTCAACTGACCAGTTGTAAACATGTCTGATTCTCTATCTTCAACTACGCTAACAAGAGTTAAGTACATATTCTTATCCTCTCTAAGTCTTACTCTTTTATCTATTATTAACTTAGTCTCTAATTCTTCAAGAAACTTAACTATTTCATCCTTATTTTTACTTACAACATGACATTTCATAGTTTTTGTAATCTCAATTAGATGATAATTAATTCTTTTGTTTTCAACATTTGTAGTTCTCCATAATGCACAAGGTGCTATAAAGTTTTTCTTCCAATTATCTTTATAACTCTCGATTTCTAATAAATCTTTTGTATACTTAGATAGAGCTTCTACCCATCTATCATTAGTTATATCTTCTTTATCATCTAAAGCTATTACACTAAATTTCAGACACCTTATTATAGCTTCCCATTCTTCATCTATAACATCTTGACCAACTGCACCCTCATAAATACAAGTAAATACCTCATTAGAAGTATCATCTGTTATAGTTTTAAAATCTAAAGTCTCTATGACTTCTTTTGTAAGTTCATCCAGTTTATTAAATGTAGTCCTTTTCTCATATAACCAAATATTTATGGTCCTTCTAAAACCTATAACATCACCTTCATTGTCAGCATCTTCACCTTGGACAACTACAATATAAGGTTTTATAGTCTTTTTATTAGGGACAGTTGGTTCATAACAATCTTTAATTCTTGGTATGTTCTCAATTAAGGCTTTTCTTATTCCTGCTCTCATATTATTTACTCCAATGTCCTTCTATTAATTTCCCTATTTTAGCAATATTCTTGCTGACCGTAGATTCTAAAGAATGAGTGGGTTTAGTTCCAGGATGCTGCACCTTCATAACAGGATGTGAAGCTCCATTCCAAAATAAAGCTTTAGCATTCTTTGGTTTTATGATATGAGGTGCTGAACCTTCCTCTAAAACAGTTCCATAGTCAACTCCATGACCTAACCTAACAATGTATTGATTTCCTCCACCTAAACTTGTTCCTGTTATACCTTGTCTTGCATTTCCTGTCCTATCAGTCCATTTTGCACTATTTTTAGCTTCTCCTTCTAACATAAAAGCTATATTCATACACAAAATTGGCATTGTAGCCTTTTTTCTATCAATTTCATTTATAGCCTTAGTAAACACACTCATACTAAACCACCTCTAATCTATCTTTTCAAGACCACATATATATCCACAAATCTTTTCCTCAACTACAATAGGATTTACATAGTTTAATTTCATAGTACCTTCGATACATTTAAATGTTATATCACTTTCAGTATTCAATTTTAAATCAGCTTCTTTATCTGCAACCATACCAAAGTTTTTATTTTTATAAGCTGTACCAATAGTTTCACTACTTACTACTGTATCGTTGCTTTTTTCGGGATATATAACGACCGTTAATTCTTTCACTTCATTTGTAAGCTCAATAGCTCCATCCACTATTTGTTTAATTTCCTGCTCTATAGTTATTGTTTGAGGATTTAAAGCTATCCCCCGATTAATAGTCTTTATTATCTTATCAGCTCTTAACTTTCTCATTGTCCATCAACTCTTGTCATAGAAGTTTTATATCCTGTAATCGTTGTTTCATTCTTTGATTTTTCTTCTAAATAATCAGTTTTATATATATCTGCTAATGATAACCAGTATGAACTATTACTACTCTTAGTTTCTATAGGTCCTATTTTAATGCAATCATCTGTAGCGCCTTTGAGTAAACAACCTCTCCATGAAGCTTTTAAAACATTATTCTCATTAGATTCTAATAACATCACAAGTTGTTCGTCTGTAAAATAAGGATACTCTTCTTCTTGTAGATTGAGTTTTAATTTATCTAAATTGGTAATAGACATATCTACTCACCATCTTTATTAAGAAGCTCATTGTCACTATTATTCTTTTCTTCAACTTCTCCTAAAACTTCTATATATCCTTTTTCTTCCATAAGTTCTTGGTCTACTTTTCTAATCTCAAACACATCCTCTATTTTATAACAAGCATTATCATATTTTAAGTAAACTAAAGCTTTTACTTGCATTAAATTCTCTTTCTTTTTAGCCATAATATCGCCCCCTTTTTTTAAGATGCTACTGTAGCAAAGAAACAGTCATCTGCTCTTTCAAAACTTGGTATTCCGACCATAGATACTTTTGTATCTACTGCAACAGGGTCTTCTTTAACCATAGTTGTAATTGCTATACCAGTTTTTACAACCTGAGTATCTAGTTTTCCGCTACCATATTGGCTGTCAAATTCCTCTGGAGTAGTACCAAATATAGTTTTTCCTAGCGCTCCTTTTGGAATTAAAGATACAAGATTATCTTCATAATAATTCATTGACACTTCTTCTTCATTTAAGAAGATTCCATTCAAAAATCCTATTTCTAAATCTAATTTCTTCTTTAAAAATGAAATATAATCATCATCAGTAAGAATTATATCTCCAAAACTTCTAGTTTTTAAATCATTTGTTATAGCTTCGTTTTGAGTTATATATCTAAATGTTTTTTCAGTTAACAACATTCTTGTTGGCTTTTCTAAACCTTCATCAACGAATACCTTTTGCCATCTCTTTATATCTCCTACTATATCAGCTTTAGGATTACTCCACATTGCACTTCCTGTTAAAACTTCTTTATGATTAGTTGGTATATCATAATCAACAACAACATCCCCATCTTTTGTAATTAACTCTATTTCCCCCTTTTGCATCAATTGCGCTCTCATTCTTGTCATTTGAACTCCTGCTCCATCAACTAGGTTTGCATAATTTTCAAAAACTGTTTTTGTCAGAAATTCTACTAGATTTTGATTGTTGGCAGTTTGATATATAGTTAATTGTCTTCTGTCATTTTCATCAATTCCAATAGCTTCTTTAAAAAAAGGCATTTCTTTTTTCTTTATAGATACATCCGCTTTTAATGCTCTCACTTTTGCTGCTGAATTAAATGTACTCATTCTCAGTGCAACTGGATTTTTCTTACTACCTTTTGCTATCTCTATCTCCGTAGATAATTGCTTTGTTACTGGAAATAAGGCTTCATCAATAGTTACTCTTGGTGGTAAATTTTTAATATATAAAGCTATTTCCTTTGAATTTATAAAACTTTTTAATTCCATTAGTGTTTTCATCCTCCTATTTATATAAATAATATTCTTCCTGCTACTGCTTTTTCAGCTTCAGCAGTTATTTCTTCGTTTGTGTATTCTTTTAATCTAGCTTTATTCAAAAATCCATGTACCAAAATTGGTAATATTTCTGTTCCTTTTGAATCATTAAAATCAACTTCATTAAATAGTACACCATAAGTTGTTGCATCATTTGCAGGCAATCCAGTGCTATTTACTAAAATACCTGCTGGTAATACTCCATCAACTAATTTACTTTGCACATCAGTCTTTTTTACTTTGAAATTTAAATTGATATAATGTTCTCCTGCTATATCTCTAATGTCTTTTTTACCTACATAAATGGTTTTTGAGCTTTGTCTCATCTTTTATTCCTCCTTATATTTTATTTAAAAAAGCTGTCTAGTGCTTCTGTAGCCTTACTTGCTTCTGCTTTTTCAGCCGCTAATCTTTCTCCTAGACTCTTTTTCTCACTTCCTTCTTCACTTGATGTAGTAGAACCTAAACTATCAAGTGGTTTACCATCTATTTTTATTTTTATATCTTCTTTATCTTTAAATAAATAACTATCACTTTCTTTATAAGCCTTTATTTGTTCATCCAATCCAATGAAATTACCATCAATTAATTTAACATTTTCTTTATTTATCAGTGCTGCCAAAGCTTTTGGATTTCGAGGATTATAACTTTCAATAGCTCTTTCAAAAGCTGTATTAAACTTTAAAACCTCAATTTCTTTTTCTGCATTTTCTTTAATTTCTTTATTTGCATTTTTAAGACTTTCAATTTCATCTGACAACTCTTTATTATCTTTAACTTTGCCTTGTAAATCATTTAGTTGCTTATCTCTATCCCCTATTTGCTTTTTATACTCTTTAATCTCTTTATTAGCATTTTCTAGCTCTGTCTTTTCAACGTATCTAGAACTTTTAATATTATCTAAAAGAAGCTTATTTTCTTTATCTTTAGATAATTTTTCATAAACTTTTTGTCCTTCTTCATCTCCAAGTAACTTTTTAAAATACTCTAACATTCAATTCCCTCCTTTAATGATTTTCGTAAACTTTTTACTACTTCATTTGTTACAAGATTTAAATCAAACATATTAGGTATTGATATTTCATCTGAAACAAGTTTTATTATATTTTCATTTATTATTAATGTATAATTAGAATTATAATTTTCTCTTAAAAAATCTACTACTGGGTTACAAAGGGATTTCAATTTATATAACTCTAACTCTTTCCTTAAAACATTTTTTTCTTTATTTTCATTATTTAACTTTCTTTGTAAACAGTTTATTTCTTTAGATTCTCTTACTAATGATTTTATTCTTTCTTCTTCTGACTCCATACTTTATACCCTCCTTATAATTCAGCATAAAAAAAGCACTCATTAATATTTAATTAATAAGTGCTCACTTTATTTTTGTATCAATTCTTTTAACTTTTCTTTGTACTCAGCATAACTATTGTATTCATCATAGTTAAATCCAGGTGCATTTTTACCATATTTTTCTTTATATAATCGTCTCAACTCTAACAGCTTTTTATCTTTTCTCATTTCTTCAAGCAATCTAAATCCCTCCTAATAATTCGTTAAATATTTTATCTAAACTATTTAAATGTTCTTTAATAAAACTGTTTATTTCTTTATTATTCTGATACTTTAGTGTAAATAAATTAGCAAATATTTCTTTCTCTTTATTTCTGTTTTTACTCCAATACTTTTCACTATGAGTTGCTAATAAATCCTCAAACTCATTATTGGATAATGCTCCTAATATGTCACTAATAAATTCGTTATTATACAGCTCATTAGAATTAGTATATATACTTTGCAAGTTCTCAATATTCTTCATAACATATATAGAGCTACTTTCAATAGCTTTTTGAAACTTAATATTATTATAGCTCTTAATTTCTTTTATATCAATTCTATGTGCAAACTCATGAAGTAAAGCAGCTTCTTTATTATAAGACTTAAATTCCTTGATGTTTGGATTAATACCAACTAAATCAACCTTAGTATAATAAATAAAAGGTATTTTTTGACTATTATCTATTATTATTTTATTTGGATTTACATATTTATTAATATATTTTTGAACATACTTAGGTGCTTTCTTCGACTTATTCTTGATTGAATTAGTAATATTCTTTTTAATTCTATCATCTTTGCTATTTGTAGTTATTTTGTTCTTTTTATTTCTTTGTTTCTTAATGATTGGAGCACTATTATTTTGATGTTTTATTTCGTCATACCAACTATCAAGAATATCATTATCTCCACCACCTAACCAGTTCTCCATCATTTTAGAAGCTTCACTAATTGGTACAATCACTTGAACTGGATAACAAAGACAATTTGGATGTGGTATAGGATACTTTTCTGCTGGGAAAACTCCCTCGCCTAGTCCAAAACGATTTTGTTCTGCATATTCGTCGCATTCATCCTCGCCCCTCCATTTTACTTGTCTAATATAATGTTGAGAGCTTAGGTTCCATTGTAGTCCTACACAGAAAGGATTATTTATTGCATTTTGAACACTTGTTTCTACAAAGGCATGTGTTATAGAGGTTCTAGCAAGTCTTTGAGCTTGATAAGATATACTTTTATTCATGCCAATTTCTAACGTCTTAGCATCTGTTCTTTTAGTTGGATTAACATAATTATCTAAACTCTTTGCTAACGTCTTTGCATTAGCACCTCTTGCAATATTAGCTTTTATTAATCTATCAATATTTTTTCTATTTTTATTACTATAGCCCCAAATCCTACTATCTAATGACCTTTTATCTTTATAAAAGTTACCTGCAACTATTTTTTCCACAACATTAGTAGTTGTCTTTATACACATAGCATCACATGCAAGATTTATAGATTTATTTGGAACTATTGATTGATAGTAATACATTTGCAAGTCTTTAGCTATATTAGAAGCTTCTATTACGCTTTTTTCTGTAATAGGTACCAATCTTTGATTTAACTCGTTAATGTACTTCTCGATTGATTTATTTAGCTTTTTTAAGTATTTATTACTTAGATTTAACTCTTTATTTTTAGCAATATCACTTAAAATAGTTTTACTAGCATCTTTGTAGACATTTAATATCTCTATTTGTATTTTTTTATCTAATAATAAAAGTTTTTTTCTAGCTTCAAGAACTTTTTTTGCATAAGAGTTGTCTTTCATATTAATACCTTGTTATTCATTACTGTTCTTATTAGAGTTTTTATTATTAGATTTACTATTTAATTCTTCATCAATATCATCAACCTCTATATCTGCATCTTTTCTGAACTGGTCTTGCTCTACTGATTGTATTTTTTCAATATCTTCTAATACTTCATTAAAAGATGTTTCATAATCATCATCACTACCAAAATCTTTTATATAGCTTCTATGGCTTCTAACATTGTTGTTAACTTCCTCCATAGCAAGACGTTTATTATCTTCCTCATCTTCGGGTATTGGGAATTTCTTTTCTAAAACTATTAGATAATCTAGTTTAGTCCAAGTTTTATCATAGTTATCATAACAATTAAGTTTGTCACATGCTTCAATTATTAAGCTAATCAATAATTTTATACCTGGTTCCCAATCGTTCCATTTCTCATAACATCTAGCTATTAAATCATAGTAAATATATTTTAAAGCTTTAGCACTAGGGATATTAAGAAGCTGTTCGGGTTTTGGAATACTCAGCTTATCTGACATACTATCTTCAAGTCTCTTTAAAAACATATTGATTGGTTCAGCGCTAGAAAATGAACTTTCAACTCTTTTTGCTTGTGCCTGTTTTCCATTTTCGTTTGCATCATTACTTTTCAATGGCATCAATGCATTAGGAGCTATTTTGGTTTTATTTACAGTTTCTTCAGTAGCATCTATAATAGCAGTTTGACCAAACATTTGAAATCTTAGAGCATCTGAAAAATCAGAAACCCTCCTGTTAAGTTGATTTTGAAGCTCTTTTAACTGTGTTATGTCACTTTGACCTCTTGTATTTATTAAGTCACTTTCATTTAAAAATAAGACACATGGTATTTTTGTAAATATTGTATCGCATGTTTCAACACTAATAGGATTACTTAAATCTTTTTCTTTAAACTGTTCTATTTTAAACTTACACACATCATTTTCTAAATAATAAGTATATCTATTGTATAAATTATCATCATCCATTTTACTTATAAATCGAACCACTACAACTTTAGTTAGATTACCTTTCATATCAACTTCATAATTAAAGTCGCTTGAATCATGATAATATAAACTAATTGGCTCTTTTTTGTTAGCTTCAACTCTCAAAAGCACTCTTTTAGTTACTGTTGCAATCCTAAAAGCTTTTAGTGTCTCGCTCCAAAATTTATTATCATCTAGTATATCATCAATGAAAATTCTTAAATTCTCACATGCTTCCTTATCTTTTTTATCTCTAGCCTTAAATAATAAGTTAGGTTCTTTTCCTAAGAAAAACCTTGCTTGTTTTTTAATTAATGGTTCTATTTTATTGTCAATTAATTGTGTTGGAACATAGTCCAAATCATCATTTACAATCCAACTTTGACCTAATAAACTTTCATCAAGTTTATTCTTATCTTCTTCACTAATTGCACCTTTGTAAAAAAAATAATCCTCTTTTATTCTTGTCATTTCTTTTTTTTGTTCAGATGTTAAACCAAGCAAAGTATTTTTTACACTATCCACTAAAATACAGCCCCTCCTTTCTTATTATATTGATTTTGTATATTATTTTTCTTCAATCCTAAACCTTTGTTATAAATATCATTACTATATTTTAACTCTTTAATGTCTGATACCTCATATCCATCAAGTCCATACCATATAGCACTAAATGTATGAGGGTCTATATTAAATTCATCATATATTAAGTTTCCGTTTTTATCTGTAGCATATGTTAAGTTCTTTAATTCCTTTATTGTATGCTTACACTCACTTGAACAATAAATTTTTTTAAATCTCTTAACCTTCTTAGTGTTTTGTAATCTACTTCCAGCATATTTTTTAGCTCCAAATATATTAAAACCTTGTTGTCTAAAATATTTTATAGTTTTAGGTTCAGCAGAATCAGCTTTTATTAGTTCTTGAGTATCTTTAAATTCTTTAATATCTTTAACAGTCACATCATCTGTAGTTTGATTCTTATAATACTCCCAGTAAATATATAAATATTTATTTTCATGGTCTATAGCTAATCTCAAAAGTGCATTATATGATTTTTCAAATCCAAAGTCGAATCCAACTTTATAATACCTTTGTGGTATATTAGATATTTTATTTATAACTTCTTGATGCTCCATAACTTCAAACTGTGGTAATACCTTAGTTCCATTTATACCAAATCTTCCTTTTCTTGCTATTCTGTATAAGTCATAGTCATATTCTTTCATTTCATCAAGCTGTTCAATATAACTTTTCGGCAGAAAAAAATTATCATCTGCAACTGAATGATGATAATAGGTATTATTCTTTGTTACTATTCTATTTTTATATAATACAGTATCATCTAATACAAATCTGTCTTTTTCTTCATCTCTAAAAAAATGTTTATAGGTCCAGTTATCTTCGCCAATTGGGTTAGTTGAACAAATTATATGATTAGATAGACTTGGATGTCTCAAACGTCCTAAGAGTTCTTTAAAACCAGTGTATTTAACTTCCGAACACTCTTCTAGCCATATTATAGATACGCCATTTATTGACTTCAGTTTAGCTGGGTTATCCATTCCTTTAAAAATTATCTTACTTCCATTAGGAAAAATAACTCTCATAGGACTTGTTTTAAATGATAATATATCTCCTAAATTCATGCTTTCTGCAACTTCTTCCAATAGAGAAAAACAACTATCTCTCATTGTGTCATATACTTCCCTCACAACTAGAGCTTTTCTTTTTTCTTCAAGAAGCTTAATAATTATTTTAGTTGCTACATGATAACTCTTTGAGCTTCCATATCCTCCAACCAGAAAATAAAATTTATAATCCCAATTAAATATAAAATCATGAAAATGGTCATTAGATATAAATTTACTTTCCATTTTCTCCACCTGCTTTCACCACTTTTACAGTTATTTCTTTATTTTTATTTTCTTTGTCTAAATTACTCTTTTCGATTTCAAATTTTTCTTTATCCATTTTCAGCTTTTGTAATCTTTCTATATTCTTAGCTTTTTCTTTCTGTATCTTAGTTAATTCAGCCTCTAGCTTTTGCACTCTTTCAAATATAGAAACAGCTCTTGTGACAGTCTCTGTCTGTGTCTGTTCATTGTCTTTAAGTAAATTACCTTCTATCTTTAAAGTTCTTTTGTCTATGCTTTCTAGCGTAATTTTATCAGCTTTTTCTTCATACTGCTTTATTCTTTTCATATGTCTATGTTCTCTAACTGTAAGTAAACTTATTTCTAATTCAAGTCTGTGTATTTCATCTTTATTTTCACTTTTTATCAATTCAATTTCTTCATCTGTTAGAGTGTTAAAGAATATTTTTTCATATATACCATCTTTTAAAGCATTTTTATTATTCTTTTGACCACCCTTTTTCTTTGTAGTACTACATTTATTTGTTTGCAGTACTACATTCCAGTTATCTCTACATTTCCAATTACTTATTGTTTTCTCATTTTCATTTAATAACTCTGCTATCTCTCTATTTGCAATATTTCCATTATGCTCTTTAAATATATCAAAAGCTTTATCTCTGTTTGGACTTCTAGCCTTTGCCACATCACCACCTCGTTATTCGTTTTTACTTTTTTATTATGAAGCTTGTTTATCTACTTTTACTTCTTTGCTTTCTCTTGTCAATAAATAAAAGAATGGAGTATCTGCCAAAGCTAAGCAAAACTTAACTACATATTGACTCATTATCATAGTTACTAGACTTGGTACAGTACCCCAAAATCCAATCGTAATAAAAATGCTTGTGTCTATTAGTTGACTCAACATAGTACTAGCATTATTTCTTAACCACTTATGTTTTCCTCCAAACCTCTCTTTGAGTTTATGAAATATAAATACATCATTAGTTTGAGCTAATATATAAGCTGTTAAACTAGCTAATACAAACCTTACATTCTGCCCTAACACTACTTTTAGATTGCTTGAATACTCTGTTGCAAAACTCGCACTTGGAAGGGCTATAGCTATTGTAATCAATAAAAGGCTGAATAACTGCATTAAAATACCTCTTTTGACTGTTCTGTTAGCTTCTTCTTTGCCCCATATTTCTCCAATTACATCAGTGCATAAAAATGTTAGCGGATATGCAACAACCGCGGCAGGAACTATAAGCCCAAATATATCGATTACCTTTCCTGCTACAATGTTAGAAACCACTAAACTCGTTACAAATACACAATTTAATAATGTTAAATTTCTTTCTGTCTTTTTCAATATCTCACTCCATTCATATATTTTTGATATTTAACCCACTCACACATGCTGTGCGCTACTAACTTTTTTAAATCTGTTTTCTTATTACCTTCTTTTTTTAATCTTCTTATATGTATATCTCCATCTTTAAATGTATATAATTGCTGTCCAATGCTTGCTCCTACAGTCCAACTACTACTATCAACACTATAAAACTTGAATGACTTTAATATCTTTGTTTTAGTAAACCCTAACCCATGTACTTTCACACCTTTTTGATAAGCATACTCAACCATTTTTTGTATTAAAGGATACTCCTGTTTTTTTATATCATTTATTGCAAATCCTCCAACTGCAATATATTTATATGTTGCACATAGTTTTTTCCAGTACTCCACACCTCTTGTTTTATGCCAAACTGGTATACATTGTCTACCTACTTCATTTTCTATTTTTCTAGTCCATTTCTCTACCTGTTCCAATCCAAATATCACATCTACATCAACTTCAAAGAAATATTTTATATTGTAGTCTTTAATGAACTTTATATATCTATCAATATAGTTTTCCATTTCTTCTTTTGAGATTTCTGTGCCATTCATAAAAGAAAAAGCCCCCGAATCTAATAAGAAATTCTCATTTCCTACTATACTCATAGCTTCCAAACACGCTTTTTCTTTGTTAAAAAAAGTTTCTAAGATGTATTGAGGTTTACATTTCTCTATTGTTTCTAATCTTAACTCCTTATTCATTCCACTTTTTGTTGCTGCTAAAAATACCCTCATTTTTATATTTCAAACTCCTCATTACAGTGTGGACATTTCACCATTTTACCTTTTTTCTCTTTTTCTTCTAATTCTTCATCTAATATAAAATCTTCATCACTTATACTTAAATCTTCAAAATCATTAATATTAAAATTGAACTCTTTCATATCAATATTAACTATGTCAGATAATTCATCAACTAATTTATTATAATCCCAACTAGCATATTCATTAGTCTTGTTATCTACTAACCTGTAAGCTTTTATTTGCTCTTCTGTTAGATTCTTTAGAACTATGCAAGGTACTTGTTTAAGTTCTAATTGTTTAGACGCTTCATACCTCGTATGACCTGCTATTATTATGTTATCTTCATCAACTAAAATTGGGTTCGTAAATCCAAATTCATCAATTGATTTAATAACCTTTTCTATTGCTTCATCATTGCGTCTAGGGTTATTTTCATAAGGTTTTATATTTTCTAAATTAAGATAAACAACTTCTCTTTTGTTCAATTTAAGACCTCCTGTTCTAAATTTTTGTATAAAAAAAGACCTAGAAATTAATCTAAGCCTTTTTAATGGGGATACATATTATTAAGGGAGCAAGTTCTAAGAATCGAACTTAGATTAAACACCAGCACTTGCATGGTGAGTGAGGTTACCAAGCCCCACCCGATTTTTAGACCTCTGAATTAAGATAAAATTGTATGAGATTTTAATCTCAATTCATATACTATTTTTAGTGTATCCGTAGGTTAATTGAAATAGAAAAAAACTAAAGATTGAACATAGTTAGAATTGAACTAACAGCGTCCTCACGCCCTGCCTAGTCTGTTCGTAGTGACTAGGGCAATCCCTTAACCCTAGCCTAGTATATATTTAGTTTTGAGAGGGAAATTTTTTCATTTCCACAATACTATTATCTCATGTCTAAAACAAAAAAACCTGCACATTTTCAGCACTCAAAATAACTCTTATTTTTAATTTAGTTTGTAATCTAACAATTCAAAAAGTGGTTCTTGTTCTATTAATGCTTTCTTCCCAAATAACGCTATTGATATTGAGCTAATAGCTTGACTAGCTCTTACACTTAATTGTCTTTCTTCTAAATGTACTATATCAACCATTTCTTGCCACATTAAACCATCTATATATTTAAGTTCAATAATTTGTCTGTGTATAGGTTTTAAATTCCTTATAGCTAAGTCTATTGTAGATTTAATTATTTCTGCTTCATATAACTCTATTTCTTTTTCTGTTATTAAGTCTGATACATTAACAATAGCATCCTCAATTATGTTACTAGTCTTGTTTGTTTTACCTGTTTTGACACTATCATAACTTATAGCTTTTGTTAAATCACCAACCGAATTATCTTTTAACATTTGTATTTCATTTTTCAATTTTATTATATTTGCACTTAATTGTTTATAATTAGAAAGTTGTTTCTTAGTTGCATTAAAAAACTCTTTTTTAGTTTTAGACATACTCACACACTCCTATCAATTATGTTATAATATTATTGATGATAATTCTATATTTTTGACAAGCGGAGTGTGAAAGCACTCCTTTTTTCTTTTACTTAACAATATCTATAAGCGTTATATTTAGCTAAGTACTTAGCCATGCCATGCATAGCTTCATTAAAGCAATTATCTATATGCTTAAAGTCTACATCTACATAATCTTTAATATTTTCTTCATAATAATTAACATATGTTTCTTCCGTTTCATTTTCAGCTTTTCTACTTTTATTTATTAAATTAGAAATACCCTCAAAGTTGTAAACTATTATTAGCTTTTTAACTCCCATTTCTTTTATTTCTCTCATAGCTATTATTGCTGCTTTTATTTCTCCTGCTATATCTTTTAATAATAATGCTGCTCTATTTTCTCCATTGTCCCATTCTTCATAAACCATCCCATTATGTCTACATATAGCTACTCCAGACCCATATTTATTCAACTTTTCTGAATAACTTCCACTTATGTATGCTATCATAGTGTCTTTATCTTGCTTTATATCCTCTAGCCCTAAATTACATCCTTCTAAATATAGTTTTGCTTGTTTTAATGAGTAAAAGCCCTTATATTCTGCACATGAATACACTCTCACTTGTTTATATGCCTCCTCCCAATTATTGTATATTCCAGTTTTATGACCTTTTCTAACAGCATAATATTTGCTAGGCATTTTATTTAACCCTCCTTAAATAACATCTTCCAACTCAACCTCAACCCTTGGCTTATCACTATAATATTTACTAGCTACAACCTCAACAATCTGTGTATCATCCTTATAAGCTATCTCATTGAGTGAGTCAGCTATAATCTTGACTACATTGTCAATGTCAGGTTTTTTACTGGGTCTTAACACATTATTTCTTTTCTGCTCTTTAACTTTTTTACTATTACTTTTAGCTATAGAATAGTAACATCTTAAAGTCATTTTTATATAACCTTCAAAGTAATGTTTAACTTTTGATTGATATAGCCATTTTATTAACTCCTCATAATCTCTAGTCTTATTAGGTGTATAGGTCCTTTTAGTTATAGAGTTCATTCTAGGTCTTTCTTTGCCAACTGGTTCTCCATCTATTACAAGAAAAACTTTCATTTTTTCACCTTCTTAGCCTTCTTTCTACATTCCTTACAACAATAAACATCCTTAGATTTTTCCTCAAGATAAAATAACTTACCACACCAACTGCATCTTCTTCGTTTCATAAACTCACTTCCTAGTCACAAAACCTATTTATAAAATTTTCAACATATCTATATATTTCTTTGATAGAAGCATCTTCTTTATTTCCACCATCAATCATCCAATCAAGTATTCTTCCATTTATATCGTCTAATATGCCAAACGGGAAATTATACTTATTTAGAGCATCATTTAACTCTTGTATGTTGTTTATCTCAACTTTATTTTCAGTATTCTTCATACAATATTTCCCCTTTTTCAACTTGTTTATCTTCTATTTGTCCTAGCACTCTTTCATATTCTTTACGACCTTGCCATTCTTTTATTACAGCATTTTCAACATTTTGTACAAATATAGCTAACTTTCCATTTACATTTGCTATTTTTAACCATATAAGTTCATGTGTATTTTTCTTTTCTACCCATATAGTCATTTCCTTATTTTCTTCCAAACATAGATTATCTAGATATATCTCATTATTTATCTTATACATTTGAGTAGTAATCATAATCTCACCTCTTTTATAAGTCAAAGTAAGTCTATAATATTCTAGTTTCATTCATAAACTTACCTTGACTATTTATTTTATTTTTTTCTTCTTTCATAGAAATCTTTATTAATCCATGAAGTTAAATTTTCAAAATAAAATGCTTCTCCACAAATCGGACATACTGGTAACATTTTTTTACCCCTGTAACTACTTTCAAGTCTTTTAAATACTATTAAGTGTGGTTTATAACTAGCTATTTCTTTTCTCTGTTTTAATAATGTGTTTACTTGCCCATTTACTCTTTCAAAGTTCATTGCTAGTTCATATAGCGCATCATATGGCTCTACTCTAAATCCACATTCTGAACAATGAACTGATTTATTGACTGTATCTACTATAAATTCTCTATTCTTACACTTACATTTCTTATCATTATTTCTATTAATTCTTAATATATCAATTTCGATAACATTATCTGGTAAATCCATTTCTAAACCACTCCTTTACTAAAGAAACTTATCTGTCTTTCATTTTCTATATCTTCATTACTAAATCGCTTTTCTAAGTCATGTACTGTAGTTCCATCAGCTTTGAAAGGTACTGGACTATCTTTATCCAATTTAAGCATACCCCCCCACAAATCTGGATAATATTTCCTTAATGTTCTGAGGCTATCTAAACTTTGTTTAGGGCATAAGTAGCAACCTGTTCGTTTGAACCTGTGATGAATCTTATAGTAAAAGCCTTTTTCTTCTAGATACTTCAAGCAATCTTTTTCAGTCATTTTTGCTTCGTAAAGTGGTGCTATACAATTATTCTCTAACCTTTTGTATCTATTAGGTTCATCATAAGCTATTCCAATATACCTTTTATGTTCTCCTATAGAATTAAAATATTTATCGGCAGGAGCAATCTTTAATCTACTATTACACCATGCTCCCAAGGTGTATGGAAAACCCCATATTTGCCCTTCGCGCTTACCTCGCTTATTAACAGTATAAAAGTATTCTTCAAAGTTTTTTTCTGCTTTAATTCTTGTTATTTTAAAGTTTATTCTTTTCTCAAAATCATCTATTATATCATAAATTTCTTTAAACTCTAGTCCTGTGTCTATAAATACAATTTCATCAAGAGGTAATTTCTTTTCTAATATTAGAAGGAGCATCGCTGCTGAATCTTTTCCTCCACTAAAACTAGCTACATATTTCATATGAGCACCTACTTCTCATTATAGAAATTAACACTTTTAATAACTATATCTACAGTTCCATTCCCGTTATGTCTAATACCATACTTCATAAAATCCTCAAAGTCATCCATCTTGCCTTTTATCTCAAATCCTGTATCCGTTTTTATATGTCGATTTTTCAGATTCTTCTCAACCCACTTTTTATCAATATTAAAACTTTCAATTCCTTTTTCTTCTATATGGTCCTTAAAACTATCTTTTAAATCTTCCTTTATTGCCTTTTCAGTGAACTCATTTATATCAAGATTTTGCTTTTCTTTTAGCATGTAAAGCAGTATACTTCTTACGTCTTCGCCCTGTTTCATATCACTATATAAATTTGCTATATAAGAATCCACAAAAGCTTTAAACATCTTAGTCTTATACTTATCATCTTTCACTTTAGTAGCATTTAAAAACTCTGTAACAAACTTAGAATTACCTTCTTCCTTTTCTGCATCTTTGTCTAAAACACTCAAATGGTATTCATCATTGATTCCACTCAAACCAATAATTGCCCCTATTTTAATTGCTTTAGTCTCTTGTATATTAACTTCATTAGTTGACATCTGTATGTTGAATTTATCATCCTCAAAACTAATAGAATGAGTATACGACTTGTTGTAATCAAGTTTTAATATAGCAACTTTCTTTTCGTCTTTTTGAGAGTATAAGCAAATTGCTAAGTCGCAAGATTCTAATGTAGCATTAAGCTTCATAACATCAAATAAATAAGCTGCAATCTCTTTAGAGTTATTTAAAAACGAACTTTCATCATAAATAATCTGTTCACAACAACTCTTAATTAAATTGTTACTATAGTCATTAAATACTGCTGTTCTGATGTCATTATCTCTTGATACTTTGCTTATTTTCTTTTGAAAGAAAGCTTCAATATCTTGACTGACTCTACCCTCAAAATCATTTAGTATTGGTGTATCACTATTCTTATCTAAAACATGTATTATAAATTTGTGTATTATCATATTTCAATTCCTCCATCACAATAATATTCAACCATTTTTTGACTTCTAGTATCCTTTATAACTTCTTCAACTTTATCTATTGTTACAAGCAGTATCTTGTCATCTTTAGCTAATAATTCTGCTTTTTGTTTTAACATTTCTTTACTTCCACATGAATAATTTATCTTGCGTTCATCTAGTAATAATCCTTTTTGCCATCTCAATACATATTTTGACATTTGTTCACCCCTTATTTTCATTTTTGAGAGTTACAAAACACTTCAACAATACTCATACTAAAAGACATTTTGCAACTCTCTAAACTGTTTTAATTAGATATTTTCTGTATATAAAAATCCTTTTAATCTTTCTATTTCTCTGCTTATTCCATCATTCCAAATTTTTATAGCTCTACCTCCATATCAAGCCACTCTTTGCATCCATCAACACATTTTTCATCTACATCACAAATTTCATATCGATATCGACAACTGCAGTAAAAACAAGTACAACTATCACCAATTTCGTTTATAAATTCAGCCAACTCTTTTTTACTCATATTTTTTATCATTTCAAAATTAGTCATTTTTAGCACCCTCTTCATTTCTCAATAATTCATGAGCTTTTTCTTCATCATAACTGCAAATATTTCTACCATCACAATAATGACAAAGTAATCTAGTATTTTTAGTAATGATAGGAAACATTTTTTTGCAAATCTCCAATCTATCATCCATTCTTATACACCTCTTTTATTATCACAATTTTCACACTCTTTTAGATTCAATCTATACTCATAAACCCTACCAGCTATAAAACTTCCTATTACTAATATCACACTAGCTAAGATATTCATTCTCAAGACTCTCCTTACGTTCTAAGAACTCTGCTCTGACTTCCTCTAAATTTTCATATTCATTACCAACTACTTTGTAATCTCTACTATGATATATTTCTGTTTTATTTATAATCTCTATCCATTCTCCTTCAAACTTCTTTAAATAATGCCATTCTAAATATATTTTAATGCTGTCAAAATTTCTTTTTACAATTCCATATTGACTTGTATCACTAGAATTATCATATCCTTTCAATATATCCCCCTCACAAATTTCTTGATTATTTCTAGCCCATGTTCCAGAACATATTCCGACATTACAAACCTTTATCCATTCACAACATTCTGACAACATAACTAAACATAAAAGTATATTACTCCACATTATTGTTGCTGAATAAATCCACTTTTCGTTCTCAAAATCATAACCTCTGTACTTAATTAAACTCATTTCTAATCATCCCCTCGCACTCATATCTACTTAATATTTTTATAGCTGTGTCAATTGCCTTATTAACAGAACACTTTTTCTTATTTAATATCTTTTCAGCTAACTTAATTACTTGTTCCACATTTGCTAATACCATCTGACACCTCTTGAATATATCTAACTTTCCAACCATTTTTAGTAGTCTTTCCTGTTCTTGCTAGACGAGCAATATGAAGTTCTGTAAAATATAAATATTTACTTGCTTCGACAGCACTGACAAATATTTTACTCTCTCCAGTAATAATGTTAGTACACTCTACTTTCTTACTTTTTCTTCCTTGACCTTTAGAATTTGTTCTACCAACTAAACCTTTTTGTTTACTTTTATTTCTCATTTTACTTAGATTACATCCAAACATATCTTCTATATCAATAGTTTTTTCTAACAATTCTCCTGCGTCCATCCAAATTTTAGCCATATCTTCGCCCCCTCCTTATTCAACTGGCATTTCAAACACTTTTTCTTTGTTGCATCTAACCCCGTCTTTATTTATAATGTCAAACTTAGTTCCTGCAATAATAGCCTCCTGTATTCTGTTTAATACTTCAATAGCTCTTTCTTCTGATTTATACCTACCTATTTCTCTAGCATTTGATTCTTCTTCAAACACTGCACATACTTGTTTATTACTTATTTCAACTCTATTAACTCTCATTAAATCTAATCTATCTTGACTTCTAATTATTATCATTCCTAGTACCTCCAGCGTTAATCTAAGTTATTTACTAACAATATTATTACTGCACAAAATCCATTTGCCATTATTCCATTCAGATTTCCTGTTGATGTATTTATTCCTAAACAAACTAAATTTATTAAAACTGCAATCCTTACAAGCATCTTATTTACTCCTCTAGGCATATATTTTTAAATCTCCTCCTTAATTTCTAGCAAATAATTAAGTATAATTTTTTCTGAGAATGTCTTTGCTGTTATTATATCTATTGATTGTATAATCATAAAAACAACAGAAAGAACTATGAAAAATAAACCAAGAGCTATAAATACTGGAAAATCCCCTTTATCATATTTCCAATCTATATAAATCAATAAAGCACCAACAACTATTCCAATTACACATATAACTATCCAAAATATACTTGTAGATACCTCATAATTAATACACTTAGTAGTTAATGTTTGTAAATATGGAAATATATTAGTGTTAGACCAATCAATAGTCATTCCAACTTTATCGCTTAAATTATCTAGAATTTTTATAATTTGTTCACTAAATTCCACTTTCTATTCCTCCAATTTTTAACTTCTAGGAAGTTAATAGTTATATTAACTCCCTACTCCAAACTTCTCTTTTTGACTTTTCTTAATAATGTCGTCTAGCTCATCACTTGTATACTTAGTAAATGTTTCATCAAAATTATGAAAGTTAGTTTTTTTAATTTTACTAGGAGTATTCACAACTTTATTATTAGACTGTTTCTTCTCCTGCTTATTCTTCTTCCTTTTCTCAAACTCTTTTTGATACTCTGTAAGTTCTAAACTAGTTTTTACACCTGCTTCTATCCAATTATTTAATATTGTTTTAATGTATTTATAATTCTTAACTCCATTCGCTATTGCTTCATCAATAGCTCTTATGATAACCTCAGCTTCCATGCCATCATCTAAATAACTTAGTAACTCTAAGAAGTTGTTAGGAGTAATCACACCTATATATTTTTCAAAGTATTTTTTTATGTAGGTGGTTTTATCTTTATTGGATTGTTCGTTAATAACAATAGTAGTAACATCATTACTTACTTTAAAGTCATTACTTACTACTTCCGTGTTTTCCGGTTTCCGAGAAACCCGGTTTCCGGGAAATTCGGTTTCCGGGAAATCAGTTTTTCGGGATTTTAGCTTCTGAGGATTTTCAAGTGGTATCTCATATACTTGATAATCATATCCTCCAAGCATCTTATTAGTATTAGAATCTCTACAAGGTTTTCTTGTTACATATCCATTTTCTATAAGTTCTTTTAAAATATTTGCTGTAGCATCCCTTCCATTTTTACTTCTTTTATATAGGTCATTAACATAGATTTTCCAATGGTCGGGCTTACTAATCAGATATGAATGTAAGCCTTTTGCTTGCCAACTTAATTTTACATCTTCCAAACAAGTTTTATTTAAAACTACATATGGATTATCTTTGTCTTTGCTTACTCTTATAATCCCCACAATATCACCTGCCCTTATTGCTTATTTTCATAAGCATTACAAATAGTGTCATACTCTTGTTTTGTTAAATCTTTTATCTCTTTTCCAAATCTTTTAAATACTTTTTCTTTCAAACTTTCTTTATCAACATTTGCATTACTTGCTATTGCATATAACCTACTTAATTGTTTATCTGTTAAAATTCTATTGTTAGAATTACTTTTAGCTTCATTTTTGCCACTAGTTGCGTCAAAAGTATCATTCTCAGTTATATTAAGTAACTGAATATATAAATATCTAGTTTGATAGGTCTCTATACCTCCTAGTGCTTGTAATTCATTAGAACCTTTAAGTTGTAAGTCTCGCATTGGAGAAGTGAATACAATCTGTTCTGATGGGTTTTCTCCATTTATTAATGTTAGTGTTGCATAGTCATTTGTAAAGGTCACTATAGGGCATAATTTAACTTCTTCTAATAAGTCTGTTGCTTGTGGTAAGAAGTCTGCTAACTCAAAATACTTGAAGTTAGCGAACTTATTCTCTCCACTTTTCTTTAGATTCAACTTACTAAATTTAACTCTTACATCCATCAATTTAATGTAAATATTAGTTTCCAATTCCATCACGCTCCATATCTTTTATATTCCTTTTTAAAACTGACATAAAGCCATTTATATAATCACCATACATATTTTTTGATTGCTTTTCTAAATTCTCTTTGAATTGTTTCAAAGTCCACCCTTCCTTGTGTTTATCTATGCAAAATTCTAATGCTGATATTTCTCCAAACCTTTCGTCCCAATCAATTTCATCAACTATCGTAAACTTTGAAAAAAATAATCTATCTTCTAAATCCTTAATTATCTCATTTCTAGTTTTCATTTCTTCCCCCTTGTGCTATAATATAGCTACATAAATTTGATTTACCTTTTGATTAGAGCCAGTCGTAATGGCTCTTTTCTTATATCTGAACATCTATAGGTCTATCTCTTTCAAGTTCTTCTTGTGTTATCATAAACTCCCTAAATTCAGTTGATGCTTCTAGCTCTATATCATGTTCCAACCCTTGTAATATATTTTCACTTGCAAACTTAACAGCTTCCCACCACATTAAACTACTGTTGTTTCTTGTTCCTTGCAATCTACTTATTTCTTTTTCAGCCTGTTTGATTTGACCTATTGCTATTAATCTAGCTGCTTCCATCTAAATACACCCCTTCACTTAATCTCTATTTTGTACTAATCCTACTAAACATATCGCAAATAAACCTACCATTATTAAAGCTGCCATTTTATTTCCTCCTAATTTAAAAATTTAATCTTATAATAGTTATCTTGAATATCTTCTACTGTTAATGCTTGATATTCAATACGCCTCTCTCTTTATTAAGATAGGCTAAGTTTAATTCGTTTTCAGTTGCTACCACTATAATGCAATCTCTTTCGCCTTCATACAATGAATTGATTCTTATTGTTTTACCTACTTCAATATTTTCTAAATTAAAATTAACTTTTAAAACTTCCATGTTCAATCCCCCTTAAAGTTCTGGTCCTCTTTGTTTACATTCTTCCATATAAGCTACACACTCTATGTAAAACTTTGGTGTAGGTACTTTTTTATGTTTTTTACAAAATCTTAGAAACCATCTTAGAGTCAACTAAATCACCCCCTTTCTTTTTTTCATTACATTCTTATCTTTTAGTACATTTTTCATTACATATTCTTCAAAAGAAATTAAATCTACTCTGTAACTTACTCCAACTTTGATGACTGTATATAAATTTTGTGCTTCTGCTTCTTTTATCATGTTTCTTGCTGTTACATCTGACACTTTCAAGTATTCTTTAAACTCTTTTAATGTAACTAAATTCATTCTTTTAATTCCTTCTCTATCTAAAAACATCTTGATGATGTCTGTTGTATCGTCTCTTCGCATTAGCTCTTGTACTAAGTCTTTTGTATCTATGAATTGTAATGCTACACTCACTTTTATCTCACCCTTTCTATCTTCCAACTAGTTCATCTAATGTAATATCTAAATAATCAGCTATTTTTATTAGAGTGTTTACAGTTGGATTTTTATTTTCACCCCTTGTGATTCTATATAAATTACTTGGTTCTATTTTTAGTTCTTTTGACAAATTCAGAACATTTATATCTCTTTCTTTTAAAATCTTTTTTAAATTTCCATCAATTCCCATTTAATATCTCCTTATGTTATAATTTATATATGGTTTAAATACCAAATATATTTAAAGGTGGTGCATAATTTGTCAGACAAATATAAAAAGATTATTGACCCTTTTTATAAAATCCGTGAACAGGAAGAAAGAAGAAAAAGACTATTTATAAATCCTGCAGAAATTATTATTAAATCAAGTTTTAAAAATAATATAGTACACAATATGAATTTATCTCAAATAACTCAGATAAACATCCCTAAACCAGAACTTATATCTATAGGAAATCAAGGCAAGTTTATTGACCATATGAATTCATTTGAACAAGTATCACAAATAATTCGTTCTAATGAATTTAATATAAATCAAATACTTAAACCTGCTATATCTACGATATATGAAACGAACCAGTTATTTTTAGATTCTATTACTAGTTCTGAAATTTTCTCTGGTAATCTAAGTAATTCTATTAATTATTCTATTAAAAATAATATTTACGGATTTGTACAACTAACTGAAAGTATTATGAATAAATTTCAATCATATGATATTGAATCTGTATATTTAGACCAAGATGTTATCTTAGATTCTTTTAATGGCATTATTGATAATGCCACTGAGTCAGGAGATATTGATACTGAAATATCTAATATATTAAAAAAACTATTATCTAAATTACAATCGGCTGAATGCAAAGAAAAAATTAAACAATTTGCTATAACTCTTTTTATTCCTTTGGCATTTAATGCATATTTTTCTATTACATCAGGTAACATCTTAGATAAAATTTATGAAGAAGAGAGAAACAAAACTGAACTTCTACAAGACATATTAGACGAAACTAAAGCAAATAGAAAAACAAATGAAGCTATCCTTGAACATCTAAAGAAAATAGATGAAAATTTTAAATTAGAAAATAACTAGTGTTGTATTTTGTTTTGCAAATCTAAAATTATTTTTTGATATTTTCTAATATTATTTTGATTAGATTTAATAATTTCATCATTTCGTTTAATGATTTTATCGTTTCTTTCAATTATATTTAGATTTTTCATTATTACTTTATAGTTTTGAATATTTCTTAGACTTATAATAGTTGTTGTTACGATTGAACAAGTAACAAATGCTAATATTAAAAAATTTGTTACTTTACTTTTATTATATTTCATTAGAAACCTCCTATTTTGCAGTTATTGGAGCTGAATTATTGATATATAAATTCAGTTCCATATGATTTTATTTTTAAGAATATTCTGTATTTAGTTTTCAAAGTGCTGTCATGTTTTAACTTAACATTGATAATTGTTCTTCTTCTTCCTTTAATAATCTTTTTAGAATGTACTCTTGACCTTTTCCTGTAACTCTTGTTGTTCTATAGGTAAATACACCTGTTGATGTCTCTCTAGTACCTTCCACAGTTTCTAAATAACCTTTTTCCACTGCAAATTGTTTTGGTTCAGTTGAATTTTTAAATACCAAACCCCATACTCTTAATTTTTCATATAGCCTTTTCTCACCAATTATTATTCCGTTACTTTTAGAAATTACTTTTGCTACCTCCCTCACAAGTAAACTATTTTTTGAAGATGCTATTTGATTGATAAATCTATTTTTTTCTTCAAGTTCTCTATTTTTACTTTCTATTTTTCTTTGAGCTACTTGTAATGCTCTTGCCATAATTTCATCGTCTGACATATCTTCAGTTGTATGTATATATCCTCCGGTTTTACGAATTTCTTTTAGTATCTTTTTAACTTCTTTTTTAAATTGTTTAGCAATTTGTTTTCTACTTTGCATCAAAACCTCATACAACCCATCTTCTGTTAAAAATAATTTATTTCCACCACTATTACTATTTGTAATAGTCACTTTTTCATCTTCATCTATACTCATTAGCATTTTAGAAGTATTATAGTATCCTTCGCTTGTCTTACTGTAATCTATCCATTCAGCTACATCTCTAGCTAAAAATAGTGGATTTTCTAAAGTTCCATAAACTTTAAATTCTTTACCTAATAATTCTTGTTCTTTAATTGTTTGTAAATTATTCATGTTTATCTGCCTCCTTTTTAAAATATTTTATATTTAATTTTCAAGGTACTTTTCTTCCAACCTCTTTGTTTTCATTTTGCTAACTTTCTCTATAAAAAATCTCCTCTATTGTTACTTCTGGTACTCTTTTTTTTATGCAATTATATATGTTAAACATTTCTGCTTGAGTGAACTCTCTAGCTCCCTTTTCTTTCATATAATATGATGTCAGACACATGTTAGCCACAGTTGCCATTTCTTTTTGTGACATTTCCATAAACTTTCTATATCTAGCAAGATTGTTAACCATTTTGTCACCTCTCTTTGTTTTCATTTTGTTAACTTAATTATAGTTAACATTTTGCTAACTGTCAATAGTTTTTTATGAATTTTTTAATAAAAATATACATTTTGCTAACAATAGTTATCATTTTGCTAATAACATGTTATCATTTAGTTAATTATTAAAACGGAAGGTGAATACTATGACTAACACATTTGGAAACAGATTGAAAAATTTAAGAAGTGAAAAAAGAATAACAGGCGAAGAACTTGGGAAAATATTAAATGTTACAAAAGTAGCTGTAAGTAATTGGGAAAGTGATAGAAGATTTCCTGACCAAGATACATTAAAAAATATCGCTGACTATTTTGATGTATCAGTAGACTATTTACTATGTAGAAGCAATGTAAGAAATACAGTTAATGACGAAGTTAATACAACTAATACAACTTTTGATATAATCGAAAATTCAGATGCTGATAAAAAAGTTAAAGAACTTGTGAAAAAAATATACTCTCTCAATGATGATGATAGAAACGCTATAGAAAAAATGATTGATAATGCTTATATAGTAAAAACAAAAGAAGAAGAGAATTAGAACTCTTCTTTCTTTTCTATTTTTTTTAATAAACTTTCAAAAAACTCAACATCCAATTCTAATAATAACTCTAATTCTTCTAGAGTCTTTTTGATGCGTTCTTCGTTAATACTTTCATTTAACTTATCCATATATATCCCCCTGTTACAAGAACTTACGTTCTCATTTTTAGTTAGAAAATTCCAACGAATTTCAATAAAATCATATAACTATGTATTTTCATTTCTAGAAATGTTTTTTAATTATTCAGAATTGTGTTTAGATAATTATCTTACCTTTATAATAATACTTTTATTTTCTAAATGCAATAAAAAAAGCGTAATTGTAATAAAAAAATCGAAATTTGTAGAGTGTTGGTTATTTTTTCCATTCCTATATATTATTAATCGTCTTTTTAATTATAATTTTTTGCATTTTCTTGTTTATATAATATTTTTTATAATTTTTGTTAATTTTTATATGATAAAAATAAAAAAGTCGATTTACATAAAAAGTTTTAAATAATTTAAAATTGTATTAACAACAAATATATAGTAAAGATGAAACTTTATTATTTATAGTCTTTTTTATTTTGTTTAAAATAATATATGTTATTATATAATTAATTAAGAAGCAATTTAAGATGGGGAGTGTATTTTACATAACTAAATTAGGAGGGTAGAATAGTGTTTGAAAATGAAGAATTATTAGAATCATTTAATATACCAATAATAGATAAGGATAGACAATATTGGTTAGTTCGTACTGATGGTGGTGATTTATGGGAACAATTTAAGGTAGAAAGTTTTATTGGTATTGGTTGGAATGAATTTAGTGATGAAAATGAATTTGCTCAAATAGAAAAAAACAAAGATTTAGAATGGGAACTTAAAGATAAAATTCGTAAAGAATATAAGGTTGATAAGCCGGGTCTAATTATTAATTCTATAAAAAGATTTGTAACACAGATGAAAATTGGAGATATTGTTATGATTCCTAGCGACCGCTCTACTATAATTTCTTTTGGAGAAATAACTTCTGATTTATGTCTACATGAATTAACAGAAGAAGATATCAATGAAGAAAAATGTGATTATGTTAAAAGAAGAAATGTTAAATGGATAAAAGATATCTATAGAGATGATTTAGACCCCCTTTTATTTAAAATGTTTCAAGCACATCATACTATTGTAAATGCTTGTAATTATGCAGATGTAATAGACAGAACACTTCAAAATTTATATATAAAAGACGGAATTACTCACTTAAAAGTAGATGTAAAAACTCAACAAAAAGTTGGAAAAAATTTATTTATGCTTCAAAAAATGTTTTTTGATTCTGAACTAGATGTTTCAAATTGTGTTAAAATGAAAATCAATGTCCAATCTCCAGGTTTTTTAGAAATTATAACAACGCATATTTGGGATATTATCAAAATATTATTAGCATTAAATGTAGTAGTTGGTGGGGGTAAAGCTTTTGGTTTTGAAGTTCCTGGTTTAATGAGTATTTTAGAAAAAATATATGAAAAGAAAAAAGAAAGTAAAAAAATAAAATTTGAAGAAGAAATGGAAATATATAAGGAAATTAAAGATATATATGGAGATGATATTAAAACTCTTAAGATAGAAACATCAAATATAGTTCTAAGTGAAATGATAAAAATAAATAAATCATTGAATCCAGAAGTTTCAACAGATGAATCTAATGATGATGAAAATAATGCTTAAAATTAACATAAAAAAGAGAAGATAATTTTATCTTCTTCTCTTTAACCAGCTCGAATCAAAAACTAATATATTCTTTTTAATTAATAAAATATAGAGCAGGGTTGTTAAAATAAGTGTTACGTAACTAGCGTAAACTAATTTAAAAACAGCATATAATATTAAAAAATAAACTAGCAATACTAAGTTATATTTTGAAAAATAATGTAATATTTTATATAACATTGTAACACCTCCCCTCTCTTCTTAATTAAATTATATTGCTATTTGGACGTTTTTTCAATAGGTATTTTGTTTTTATATTGTATGCTTTATGTTGAAAAACATTCATTTTATTTTATTTTTATTACTTTGGGAGAAGTAAAATTCTTATCAAAAACTTATAAAGGGAGTGTCTACATATGAATATCAAATCAGCTTTTATAAGAAAAAGAGGGGAAAAATTTCATGTATATGTGGAATATGTGGAAGAAGAAACTGGCAAAAAGAAACAAAAAAGTTATGGAAGTTATGAAAAGAAAAAGGATGCTGAAAAACATTTAATTGAAATAAAATCCACTATAAACAATAATAAGTTTATAGCTCCAAATAACATAACTCTTGTAGAGAGATGTTATAAGTACATAATAACAAATGAAAACAATTGGTCTCCTTACACAACTGTAAATAGAAAATCTTGGGTTAATAATTATATAGAACCTTTTTTTAAAGATACAAAACTTATAGATATAAATCCTGTTTTAATTCAAACTTTTATAAATACAACTTTTAATAATTGTACTTTTAGTAGCTCAAAGATAAGGTATCGTTTTATAAGTTCTGTTCTGAAAGAAGCACACAGATTAAGAGAAATAAATGAAAATCCATGTGATTTTGTAAAACTTCCTCATAAAGAAAATTCTTCTAAGATTGAAATATATAATAGAGAAGAAGCTTTATTGTTGATAGAAAAACTAAATAATAGTAACATAGAAATACCTATTTTACTAATGCTGATATTAGGTTTGCGACTAGGAGAAGCTACTGGGCTTAGATGGACTGACGTTGATTTAAATATCTGCTCTGTAAGTGTAAGTCAAACACTTATATACGCTAATAATAAAATAGAATTTAAAGAACCTAAAACAACAAAATCAAGAAGAACATTGTCAGCTCCTGATGAGCTAATAGAAAAACTAAAGATTGAAAAATTAAGACAAAATAAATTAAAATTACAAGGTGTACTTAAAAATGAAAATAATTTAGTTTGTTTAAACAAAGATTATAATCCATTTTTACCATCTACATTAAGAAAATCTTTTCATAGATTTATTAAAAAAAATAATTTAAGAAATATTAGGATGCATGATTTAAGACATACAAATGCAAGTTTGCTTTTGTTAGGAGGTACTAACATGAAGGTTGTTTCAGAAAGGTTAGGTCATACAGATATACAAATAACTATGAACAGATACTCTCATGTTTTAGAAGAAATGGACAAAAAAGCATCTGATAATTTAAGTAAAATATTATTCAAATAAATGATTACTGGCTGTCAGTTAAATGTCAGTTGAACCTAAAAAAATGGGTTTTGTCAGTTAAATGTCAGTCAGTTAATTTATAATAATTTCTTTTAAATATCGCTAAAACTACACGTTTTAACATCTATTTATACTTATTTATAAGTATTTATTATTATATTTTGGAATAGTTCCACCACTTAATGGATTCATAGCTACAACACCATATCCATTATCAACAGCATACTTAGCACCTTTTAGCCTATATGGAAAGTTTAATATATTAATTCCCATAGTTACACCTTCAAACTTATTTTCACCTAAAATATCTATAACTTCATCTCCTGGTTGGTGAGATGAGAATACTATATGGTCTATCAATCCTTCTTCTTTACATTTTAATAATCCTTCATATTGACCTCCTGATCTCATTGCTAGCTCGTAATGCTCCATTCTTCTAATATTCCATACATGATAAAAATTTATTTTAGATACGCCTAATCGCTCTATTGATTTTTTTACAGCAGCTATAGCTTTTTCTGATGTATCACATACTTTTGGCTTTTCTTTAGTTGATACATAGAAATCGGTTTTACCTTCCTTTATCATTTGTCTAAAGGCTAGTCCGAATATATCTTCACTTCTGTCATCACAATACCCTGGAGCTGTATCAAAATAATTAATACCTTTTTCATATGCATATTTAACTAAATCGGCATTTTCTTGATTACTTTTGTCTAAATCAAACCTTAATCCTCCATAACCAACTACTGAAATCATTTTCCCAGTCTTTCCATATTCAACGTATCTCATTATAAATTCCTCCTTAGATATATTAAGACTTAATTTCTTTATAAAAAATATTATACCATAAATATTTTTTATAAATTATTTATGGTATAATATTTTTTTTATAAATTATATTTTTTTACAATTAACACTTTATAGTTAAATTAAAAACTATAAAAAGGTTCAATATGGACTATTACTTGAGCATTTTCATTAATCTCTTCTTGTATTTGTTTCTCAATTTTGTGTGTTAAATCATGAGACTGTTCTACACTTATAAATGGGTCTACCATTACATGCATATCAATGTAAATAGAACTTTTGCTACCTCTACTTCTGATATTGTGAACATCCCTTACTTCATTAAATTCAAACACAATTTCTCTTATATAGTCCTCATCTACAGCTACTCTATCGACCAAAATTCCAATAGATGGCCTAAATATTCCATATGCTGAATAAATTATAACTGCAGAAATAATAATAGGAACTATAGATTCTATTATTACTGGAAATCCTAACTTGACACCAACTAAAGTAATTAATACTCCTAGAGACACAAATATATCACTTCTTGTATGCAGGGAATCTGAAATCAAAACATAACTATTCAATTTAGTACCAACTCTATATTCATACATACATACAAAAATATTTATAAAAAGTGTAATGATTAGAACAATTAAACTTTCTATTGTTATAGAAGGTGCAATCGGACTAGTTATCCTTAATACTGCACTAAGAATTATATTAATTGCTATAACAAACAACATACCACTGATAAATAAACTGGTTATAATTTCAAATTTTTTGTGTCCATAAGGATGATTTTTGTCTTTTGGCTTAGATGCAAAGAAAATACCTATGAGACCCACTATATTTGATGCTCCATCTGACAGAGAATGAAATCCATCTGCTGTCATACTATAACTTTTGATTTGGTTGCCAATAATAATTTTTAATAATGCTACTAAAAAATTAGCAAATAAAATTATCCATAATACTTGCTTCACTTTCTTATAGTTATCCATAACAATTTACTCCTCCTTTCGATTTAATTAGAAAAATACTATGTATCAATGTCAATCAACTAGACAAGAAAATTGTATATAAGCACATTTACTATATTTATATTCAAAATTGGTTGTACTTGTTCATTCAATTTGAAACTTAATTATAAATAAAAAGCTTAGGTATAGTTTTGGTATACATAAAAATAAGAAGCTGTCTCAAAATAGAGATAAGCCTCTTTTTCATTGTTGAAATGATAAAAATATATTTGATTTCACACAAAAAGAGTGCCTCATGAATTAAAAATTCATTTCGAGACACCCACTTAAGTTTTTGATATAAACTATTAATTTTTTATATTAAGCCTTCTTTAACTAAGAATGAATGAGCAACATCTTCTGGTGATTTACCAAGTTCATCAACTTGATAGTTAAGTTCTCTCATAGTCTCTTCATTTACTTTTCCTGAAAGCATATTCATTACTTTTTCCAACTCAGGATATTTCTTTAAAGTATCTTCTCTCACTAATGGAGCTGCATAATAGGGTGCAAAGAAGTTTTTATCATCTTCTAGTATCTTAAGATTGAATTTTTTAATAAGACCATCAGTTAAGAATGCATCTATTACCTGAGATTCATTATTATCTAAAGCCGTATATCTTAAACTTCCATTCATTGCTTTTACATTTTTGAATTTTAAATTATAATCTCTAGAAAGTCCTATAAGACCATCTTCTCTATTTTCAAACTCTAAAGTTGGTGAGCAAGTAAAGTCTTTGCTGTATTTAGTCAAGTCAGAAATAGTATTTATTCCATACTTTTCAGCAGTTTCAGGCATCATGGCTAATGTGTAAGTATTATTAAATCCAAGAGGGTCAAGTAGAGTTAACTGATTTTCTTTTTCCATAGTATCTTTTACAACATTATATGCTTCATCAGCATCTTTAATTGGAGTATGTTTCATTACATTTACCAAAAGTGTACCTGTATAGTCTACATACATGTCTAGTTCACCAGATTTAATTGCATTAAATGCAACAGATGAACCACCTAGATTTAAATTCTTATTAACCTTTAGATTCGTATTTTTTTCTATCAATTCAGCATAAACATTACCAAGTACAAGTTGTTCTGTATAATCTTTAGAACCAATAGTTATTGTATCTTTTTTGCTTGAAAAACTTGAGCTAAAAACAACAAACAACATTGAAACAACTACTACAACAGATACTACTTTAAGTGCTATATAATTTTTCTTTGGTGCTTTTGGATTTAAACCTTTTGGAGTAACTGCAACTTCAATCTTACTAAATAAATAATCAACTAGTAATGCAATTATACATGATGGAATTGCTCCTGCTAAAATCATATTATTATTTACAGTTTGAACACCTGAAAATACTAAATATCCTAAACCACCAGCACCTATAAATGCTGCAAGAGTCATCAAACCAACAGCTGTAACTGCAGATATTCTAACCCCACCCATTATTATGGGAAGTGCTAAAGGAAATTGTATTTTAAATAAAGTTTGATTTCTTGTAAGACCAATCCCTTTAGCCGATTCCAATACTACTGGGTCAATACTCGTTATACCTATATACGTATTTTTTACAATTGGTAATAATGAATAAACTACTACCATAAATATTGCTGGTTTACTTCCTATCCCAAGTATTGGTACAAGAAGACCCAAAAGTGCCATAGATGGAACTGCTTGGACTAAGTTTACAAATCCAAGTATAATTTTTCTAAGAGACGCGATTCTTGAAATAATTATCCCAAGAGGAACACCAACTATTATAGCTATCAAAATAGATGTAACAGTTAAACTCATATGTTGTATTAAAAGCTCTATAATCTTATCCTTTTGTAATAGTATAAAGTTAAAAAAATTATCCAAGGACACTCACCTCCATTTCTAAGAATTGTTCACTTAAAACTGAAAGTAAACTACTTCTAGTAATTAGCCCCACAAGTTTATTCTCATTAGAAACAACTGGAATATATCCAACTGAATTACGGTTCATTACATTCAGTATCTCAACTAAGTTATCTTCTTCATTTACATGTAAAGGCTCTCTTGACATAATATCAGCAAGTAATATTGATTTATCATCAATGTCTTTCATATCCTTTACAGTAACAATACCATTTAATGTCTTAGCTCTATCTATGATTAACAAACTGTCAACCTTACTTGTTCTCATAATTTCTATCCCTTGAGTTACAGTTCTCGTTGAATTGACAGCAATAGGATTTTTTATCATAATATCTCTTGCTTTTATATATTCTGGATTATCCCAAACTCTATCTTCTCCAATAAAATCTTTTACAAAATCATTAGCAGGATTTCTAAGTATATTTTCTGGAGTATCATATTGCGCTATTTTTCCATCTTTCATAATACAGATTTTATCAGCTATCTTTAAAGCCTCGTCCATATCATGAGTTACAAATATTATAGTTTTTTTCAATTCATCTTGAAGAGAAAATAATTGTTCTTGTAAAGATGTTCTTGTTATTGGGTCTAAAGCACTAAAAGGCTCATCCATCAATATTATTTCAGCATCAGTAGCAATGGCTCTTGCAACACCGATTCTTTGTTGTTGTCCACCACTAAGTTCTGAAGGATACTTGTTTAAAAATTCATCACTACTAAGACCTACCATCTCAAGTAGTTGCAATGTTCTTTTCTCAATTTCTTCAACGGATTTTTCCTTTTTCAGGCGTGGAATTAACTCTATATTTTCTTTTATTGTAAGGTGAGGAAATAGGCCTGTGTTCTGTATAACATATCCTATTGTTCTTCTAAGCTCTATTTCATTTTCCTGAGAAATTGGTTTGCCATTAATATATATTTCACCAGACGTAGGTTTTATTAATTTGTTTATAAGCTTCAAAGTAGTCGTTTTACCACAACCACTTGAACCAATCAGAACCACCAATGTTCCTGTTTCTACGACT
The DNA here is from genome assembly GCF_020657735.1 of Clostridioides sp. ZZV15-6383. Lineage (NCBI taxonomy): Bacteria > Bacillati > Bacillota > Clostridia > Peptostreptococcales > Peptostreptococcaceae > Clostridioides > Clostridioides sp. ZZV15-6383. Next base: position 46,404 of record NZ_JAGWCV010000024.1, read on the forward strand.
AGAGAAATATCATCTAATATCACATTATTTCCTATCTTCTTGGTTACATTTTTTATCTCTATCATAATTTATCATCCCCTTTTTCAACAAGCAACCTTTGTCAACACGATAAGTTGTTTTTATAATTATATCATACTATTTTATTTATGTAAACAAAGTACGACTTTTAGGTCACTATATATCTGAATATTGCTACAAATATAAAGTACTTATATAGTATATAATATATAATGTCAAAAAAAAAGTATAAAAATATTCATAAAATAACACTAGCCTTAATTATTATTAAAACTAGTGCCAATTTATTTAAACAAAACTCATAGTTGAATACTCTCCATGTACTCAAATAAAGTAATATCTTTGTAAGTTTCTTTTTTGTCGCTTAAATTTGACATTGTAACTCCTAATAGCCTGATTTGTTTTCCATTCATCTCAACATTTCTCAATAAATTATCTACACCACTTCTTATATCGTTGTATTCGTCAATATAATGCTCTAGACTAAGGCTTCTGGTTATTTTTGTAAAATCCTCATATTTAATTTTTAATGTTAATGTCTTTCCAAACTTCTCAGAGTTTTTTAATCTATGACATACTTCTTCGCAAAGTTCATCAAGAATATTGCGTGTTTCTTCTTCATCAATATCTAAATTATGACTTAACGTAGTCTCTGCTCCAATAGACTTTCTAACTCTATTTGGCTCTACTGGTCTATCATCTATACCTCTTGCGAATTTATATAATTCGTAACCTCTTTTTTTGAATATATTTTCAAGTTCAAATAAATTTAAACACCTTAAATCATATCCTGTTTTTATACCTAAATTTTTAAGAGTGTTTGAGGTGACTTTTCCAACTCCAAAAAATTTATTCACAGGTAATTTATCTAAAAAGTCTTGGGCATTTTTTTCGGTTATTACAGTTAAGCCATTAGGTTTTTTTAAATCTGATGCAATCTTAGCAAGAAATTTATTATATGACACACCAGCTGAAGAAGTAAGACCAACTTCTCTAAGTATATCTCTTTTTATTTGCTTTGCTATCTCAATTGATGAATCAATATTTTTTTTATTTTTCGTTACATCTAAGTAAGCTTCATCTAAAGACAACGGCTCAACTAAATCTGTGTATCTATAAAATATCTCTCTTATTTGCTCTGACACACTCTTGTATACATCAAATCTAGGTCTTACAAAAACTGCATATGGGCATCTATTATAAGCTACAGCTGATGGCATAGCTGAATGGATACCAAATTTTCTAGCTTCATAAGAGCATGTTGCAACCACACCTCTGCTTTGTGGATTTCCACCAACAATAACAGGTCTTCCTTTTAGTTTTTTATTATCTCTTTGTTCTATAGATGCATAAAAAGCATCCATATCTATATGAATTATTTTTCTATGAAGTTCCATTCTTATCACCTTTTAAAGTAAAAATAGATTGAGTTTATTTAGATTACTGTTTTATTCCCTTTTAATTATACCAAACTTATGTTTCTTTATGTTATTTTTTCATCACTTTCTTTATATATTAACATTTTCCACACATAAACATGTATATAATCAGTTAACTTCAATATAATTTATAAAAAATACTTAAAAACACTTGCAAAAACTATATAAAAGCTTTACAATAAGTATTCCAAGGAACTAAATTTAAAATTCCTTATGGATAACAGTATATATATTTAATTTAAATGGGATGTTTTAAAAACAAAAGACTGCCTTATACAAGACAGCCTACTGATTTTACTATAATTGTAATGGACTGCTCAGACTATTACTTTAAAACAGCCCATATTTTTTTTATATAATTTTAACTATAGTAAAGATTTTGTGAAGGATACTCTGGGTCACAAGTTACATCTATACCAAGTTTTCTAAATGTTTGTTCATCATCTCTATTTAATATAGTAGTAGAATGAGCTTGACACCCTTTTAATAATGTTAACTTTTCCATAGCAAATTGTGCAGTTGGATTAGTTACAGCACAAATGCTAAGTGCAGTTAACACCTCTTGACAACTAAGTGAAACATTTCTACTAGCTAAAGTTTTTGTTTTTAGATTTATAATAGGTTCTAATATTACAGGTGATATTAAATGCATATCATCAGATATATTAGCTAAGTATTTAATTGCATTTAATACAGCAGCTGCTGTTCCATTCATTAAGTCAGAACCCTTACCAGTTAATATTGTCCCATCTTCCAATTCTAATGCAACTACTGGACAAGTATCATTCTTATCCGCACTTTCTTTTAGTTTATTACTGTAATTTCTAGCAGGTAATACAACATTTCTATCTTCCGGCTTTAAGTTAAGTTCTTCCATAATCATTTTCATTCTATCATAAGCACCTTTATCAACTTGTCCTTTTTTATACTCACAAGCAGTTTTAAAGTATCTTCTTATTATTTCTTCTATAGAAGCTTCTCTTATTACTTCATCATCTATTATTCCAAACCCAACTCTATTAACACCCATATCTGTTGGAGATTGGAAAATTGATTCTTTTCCAGTTATCTTTTCTATTATTTTTTTAAGTACTGGGAATAATTCTAAATCTCTATTATAGTTTACTGACATTTCACCATAAGTTTCAAGATGGAATGAATCTATCATATTTACATCTTTTAAATCAACTGTAGCTGCCTCATAAGCTATATTTAAAGGATGTTTTAAAGGTACATTCCAAACTGGGAATGTCTCAAATTTAGAATATCCAACTACATTACCTCTTTTATTTTCATGATATAGCTGACTTAAACAAGTACCAAGTTTTCCACTATTAGGTCCTGGTGCTGTTACTACTACTATTGGTTTTGTAGTTTCTATATACTCATTTGCTCCATAGCCTTCATCACTAACTATAGTCTCAACATCTGATGGATATCCCTTTGTTGGATAATGTTTATAAACTTTAATGCCTCTACGCTCTAACTTATTTATGAATACAGTTGTGGCAGGTTGTCCTTCAAACCTAGTAATTACTACACTATTTACATCTAGTTCGTAACCTCTTAAATCATCTATTAATCTTAAGACTTCCATATCATAAGTTATACCAAAGTCTCCTCTTATTTTGTTTCTTTCTATATCTCCTGCATAGACACAAATTACAACTTCAACTTTTTCTTTCATATGTTGTAAAACTTTTATCTTTGCATTTTCATCAAATCCTGGAAGTACTCTTTTTGCATGAAGGTCTCCCATCAATTTTCCTCCAAACTCTAGATAAAGCTTGTCAAAATTATTTACTCTTTCTAAGATATATTTAGACTGCTCTTCTAAATATTTTTTGTGGTCAAATCCTACTTTCATATTAACACCTCACTAAATTAAATTTCTTATTGATAACAGTATATTTATATATATTTTTTTAGTAAAACATCTTATAAAAAATGTTAATACTTTTTCACTTAAAGTAATATTATACAATTAAGATTAATTTTTTTCAAGATAGTTTTATAGTAAATAAGATATACTTATATAACTAATAAAATAAGAATATTATATTTATATATATAAATATAATATTCTCACCTTAGCATTAATTTATTTCAATATTCTCATATATCTTTTATTCTAAGTTTAATACCTTCCTAATATCTTTTATCCCTTGATAAACTTCTTGTTTAGAAAAATTCATAGCCTCTAATTCTTCATCAGTTTTTTCCATAAGCATAGTATAAAATTCTATTGCTATATACTGCATATTTTCACTATTTACAGTGTTAGCCTTATCAAATAAAATTTCTTCTGCCTCGTTCACATTCCCCTGAAAAACTAATCGTTTTAAAGTTATAAGTATAACTTCTTCTTCTGTATTGTATACTAAGTCTTTTTCTTCATATTCACTGTATTTTTTCCCCAATAAAAGTCTTGCGACCATAAGTTTTATCTCATTGAAAATCTTATCCACTATAGCCATTTTTACATCTCCTATAAATAAAATTTATTTTCTTTTTAATTATATCAGACTTTATAGAAAAAATTATTGTATGTAAATGAAATAATCCAAAAATAAATTTTGAAAAATAAAAAAAGAAGGCAGCGGGGGATTTCCGACTACCTTCAAACACTAGATTGTGATTGGTTTGGTATTTTAATTATACCCATCATAATCTTCGTTAAATCATCTAAATTGATTTTTTTAGCATCCACATCCTCCGTCAAAACCGTCACCACATTCACAAAGGATTAATAATAATATTAAGAAAGGTATCCATGCACATAAGTCCATTTCAGCCCAACAATCTTGGAATGCTAAGAATAAGAAGAATAATATTATTATCCACCAAGCACATCCGCCAAATCCGCCTTCACCAAAAAATCTATCCAACATAATATGTTACCTCCTAGTCATTTTGTATGTGGAGTTTCAACTCCTAAAATATACTATGTTGAAGGGGTAATATTTGCTAATGATTTTTTAAAATTTTTTAAAATATTTTTTCAAAAAACTATTGTTTTAGGCTCAACTTATTACCATCACTATTGATAACTACATCTCCATCAGAAGTTAAAAAAATCTTTACATTCAAATGTCGTAATATTTTCAAAACCTTTTCATCTGGAACTTTTTTCTCTGAACAGGTAATCACAGCATATTTGTGGCATCATAAAAAAAAGAACAATACACTTATAAACTATATTGTTCTTTATACTGTTTTTTTATAAAAATTAAGATTCTCTTTCTAAATTTATAGCTTCAAAATCAAAACTAATACCCTTCTCAGTAATATAATTCTGTATTGATTTAGCAAGCCCACCAGATGCTCCAAATCCTCTTCCAAAAATTGACCCCTCATTTATGTCTTCATTTGAACATTTTGATAAATCTATATTAAATGCTTCAAATAATGCCATTAGTTTTTCAAAAGTAAGTACATAATCTACTAAATCACATCTTTTTTGCTATATTTCTACCACTATGTATATTGTATTTTTTATTTATTTCTACAAATTATTATAACATAGGCATATACTTTGTTAAGTTATATACAAAATATTATATATGTAATTTTTATTTTAAGTGTATATAACTTTTATTTTAAATTACACAATAATTAAATATATAAATAAAAATAGAGTTGTCCAAAAGTTAAACTGCAACTTAGAACAACTCTATTAACAATATGTATTCTTTGTATTATCTTTATTTTTCTAAATTTATATTACTGAAATCTTTTATCTTTGTATTTGCTAGAACACTCTTCTTAGTTGATTGAGAATTTTTTCTATCAAAAGTGGCTTTAACTTTTGCACCTGATAAAAATTTACCAGAACCATTTATACATCCACCTTCACACATCATCCCTTCTATAAAATTACCTTCTAGCTTTCCTAAATTAGCCATAGTCATAGTTTTCTTGATTTCTCTTGAACCAGAAATCTTTACAGGTTCAAAATTAACACCTATACCTTTTTCAGCAAGATAATTCTCTATAGCTTTTGTAAGACCACCAGCAGCTCCAAAACCTCTTCCAAAAATTGATGCATCATCTATATCTTCATTTGAACACTTAGCCAAATCTATATCAAATGCTTCAAATAATGCCATTATTTCTTCAAAAGTAAGCACATAATCAACAGCTCCTTTTAATTCTTTCTTGGCTGCCTCACTCTTTTTAGCTGTACATGGTCCTATAAATACAACTTTAGCATCTGGTTCATAACTTTTTATAAATCTACCACTAGCTATCATAGGTGACACTGTAGAAGATATTTTTCCTACATGATTTGGGAATGTCTTTTCTATATAACCAACAAATCCTGGACAACAAGAATTTGTCATAAAAGCTTCTCCCTTTTCCATTCTTTCAGCAAACTCTAAGCTTTCATGAACTGTAACTGCATCTGCTCCACAAGCTGCTTCTAACACATCAACAAAGCCTAATGATTTTATAGCATTTTTTATTTGACCATACGTAACATTTGCTTCAACTTGACCTGTTATAGCAGGAGCTACTACTGCGTACATTTTCTCTTTTTGGACTAATTTTCTAGCTACAGGAGCTATCAAACTCTTATCAGATATTGCTCCAAATGGGCATGCTGACATACATGCCCCACAGTTTAAACATTTACCTTCATGTATCATAGCTTTCATATTCTCTCTATCAAACCCTAAGGCATTAGTTGGGCAAACACTCTTACATGGTCTAACAACCTCAGAGATGGCATCATATTGACAAGCTTTTTTACACATTCCACAAGCCTTACATAATTCATGATTTATATAAGCCATGCCTCCAACATGTGTTATAGCACCAAATTTACAAGCTTCTTTACATCTATGTGCTAGACATCCCCTACAAATATCGGTTACTGTAAATTCATTTATTGGACAACTATCACATGCAGCTTCCAAAATATATATAATTTGTTCATCTTCTTCTATATCCATTGTATCTAAATCTATCTTATCTTGACCTGGTTCTAATCCCATACTTACATTTACTCTCTCAGATATTATGGCTCTTTCTTTATAAACACAACATCTGTATGTAGGTTTTTCACCTTTTATTATTTCATACTGAATATTATCCATTGCTTCTCTTGTAAGGTTATCTTCTTTTCCAAGCCTAGCTATTGCAATTAAAACATCATGTCTTAATTTGTGTATTTGTGTTTCAAATTGAAACATTTTAATACCACCCCCGTAAATGATTTTATACGATACCATTATAACATAATATGTCCTTTTATTAATATATACATAAAATATTATATATTTAAATTTTATTTTATCGAATATATATAATATTTCTATATTTTATTATATAATATTATTGATAT